>JAUVRN010000110.1 GCA_030597645.1 Candidatus Zixiibacteriota bacterium | reverse complement strand
TGTCGTACAGCCCGACTCGGTGATTCTCGCCGCCGCCACACCGGACCGCGTACTTCTCCAGGTGACGCAGGCCGGGCGTCGTCTTGCGCGTGTCCAGAATCCGGGCCTGGTGCCCGTTTGTGGCCTCCACGAACCTGCGCGTCAGCGTGGCGATCCCCGACATGTGCGAAAGGAAATTGAGGGCCACGCGCTCTCCCGTGACCAGGGATGCGAACTTGCCGCTCAACGTGGCCACGCTCTGATCAGCGCCGAGCCGGTCACCATCCTCCGCTTTCCATTCGACGTGGACGCGGTCATCGATTTCGGCGAACACGGCATCCACCACCTCGCGCCCCGACAGTATGCCGCTTTGACGTGTCTCGATACGCGCGGTGCCGCGCTGCCCGGCCGGTATAGTCGCACGGCTGGTGACGTCCCCGGAACCGACGTCTTCAGCCAGTGCAAACGCCACGATGCGACGAAGATATTCCGTAGTAGCATCCATGCGCAGGACAGTAGGACGACCGGCGGGGTCGTACAACAAAAAACTTGGCGCGGCCCAAGAGAGGTGCCCTATATTGAAGGTGGCGCAATCGATTCGAAAACGGGCCGTAGAACGAATCTGCGGCCGAAAGCGAGGGTCGCAGTGGCGCAGGCCGAGCACGTCTGTCAGGTTGTGGGTACGGGTGGACAGTGCTGGCTCCGCCAGGCCGACCCCGACGCCCAGGTCACTCCCGAGATCGCCTGGATCCTCTTCCGGGAGTGCTTTTCCTGCGAAACGCTCCAAAACTACGTCACCCGCGCAGACGGCCGGCGGACCGCCGACCGGATCGTCGGCCGCGCACTGGCCGCCATGCTCGATCAACTGCGCTCCTATGATATCCGGCTGAGAAATACCGGGGACAGCCTGCGCCGGCGCGTGGCGGAACTGACGCTGCTCAACCAGGTGTCCGACTCCCTGTCCCGCTCTACTGACCTGAAGAAGACCCTCCAGCTTTTCCTGATCGGGGTCACGGCCGGGGGCGCCATCGGGCTCAATCGCGCGCTGCTGTTTCTGGTCGACGGTGACGACCTCCGGGGTGAGATGGGGCTGGGACATCTCTCCGCGGATGAGGGCCGGCGGACCTGGCTGCAGATGGCGGAATCGGGGGCCGAGCTACAGACCCTCACCGAACAGGTGTTCGCCGGCATATTCGAGCCCGACGCCCAGCTCAACGGCAAACTGAGTAACGTGCGCATCCCGCGCCGATCCGGTTCGCCCATCTCCACGGTGCTCCACGACCGGGAGGCGCACCGCATCGAACCGAACCAGGCCCCCATGGGACACCCCTTTCTCGACGAGCTTTACGAGGGTATGCCCGCCGTGGCCGTGCCGCTGTACCTCGAGCAGGAGGACGTGGGCGTGCTGGTGGCCGACAACTTCGTGACGGGACTGCCAATTCTCCAGGACACGATCACGCTGCTGCAGACGATGGCCAACCAGGCAGCAGCAGAGATCGTCAGCAACCGGCTGCACCGTGACCTGGAACGCCAACTACAGGAAACGGAGCACCTGTACGAACTGCTGCGGGAGAATCAGAACTACCTGATGCAGCACGATCGCCTGGTAGACATGGGCAAGCTCGCAACCACCGTCGCGCACGAGATCAAGACACCGCTGGTCGCCATCGGTGGCTTTGCGCGCAGGGCCCAGAAGGCGGTCGCCAGACTCGATGGTGCACCGAGACGTGAGCTGGAGGTCATCATTCGCGAGGTGAACCGCCTGGAGCGCATCACGTCACAGATTCTCGACTACTCCAAGGAGATCAAGCTCAACCTCGAGCCCGTCGATCTGCGCGAGACGCTGGACGAGGCGCTGGAGATGGTGGAAGCCCGCATGGCTCAGCAGAACATCGAGATCGTTCGCCGTTACGACGAGCGCCCGTGCGAGGTGCTGGCGGACACCCGCCGCATGAAGCAGGTAGTGCTCAACCTGCTGGACAATGCGATCGAAGCCATGTCCGCGGCCGGGGAAGAACGGGGCCGCCGGCGGCTCGTACTGACCACCCGGCAGGGCGTATCGTCGGCGGTGATGGAACTGGAGGATACCGGTCCCGGTATTCCGAAGGACCTGTTCGAGCAGGTGTTCACGCCCTTTTTCACGACCAAGGTGGCGGGATCCGGACTGGGACTGCCGGTCACGCGCCGTATTGTCACGGATCACGGAGGTAAAATCACGCTGGCCGAACCCGACATGGGCGGAACACGTTTCCGTATTGAGCTGCCGCACCGCCCGCACGCTGTCGAGACGGCCGAGGAGGAACGACGGGATGTCGCGGATTCTCATAGTGGAAGATGAACCGGACCTGCAGGAGTTGTACCGGCTCGAACTGACGGAGTGCGGCTACGACGTGAGCGTATGCGGTGACGGCGAAACGGCGGTCAGCGCAGCACGCGACCAAGTGTTCGACCTGGTGGTGCTGGACATCAAGATCCCCAAGCGGGAAGGAACGGAAGTCCTCCACGAACTCAAAAAGCGCAATCGCGAGGTACCGGTGATCCTGAACACCGCGTACTCGACGTACAAGAGTGACTTCTCCACCTGGATGGCGGACGCCTATATCGTCAAGTCAGCCGATCTGAACGAACTGAAAGACAAGATCAAGGAGTTGCTGACGCCCTAGTGTCGTGATTCCGGCTGCCGTCGGCGGTGCTCGTCAGTCCTGCCCGGCCGTGCGCTGGTCGGACACATCGGGGAACGAGGTACCGACCTGACGCGGAATCTGATCCACGGGCTCCATGGGCTTGATGGCCTTCTTACCCTCCACACCCAGCTCCTTGAACTTTCGTGCCGTAGAAAGCAACCGGCTTTCGAATGAAGCGACCGCCGCGTTGTAGCTGTCCACGGAACGGCCGATGGATTTGCCCAGGTCGGCAAAGTGATCGGTCACGGTGGCCAGGCGGTCGGACAGTTCCTGGCCCAGCAGGCTGATCTTCTGAGCGCTCTCGGCGATCACTTCCTGCCGCCACCCGAACGCGATGGCGCGCAGCAGCGCGATGAACGTGGTCGGCGTGGCAATGACGACGTTCCTGGACAGCGCGGACTCCACGATACTCGGATCCCGCTCTGCGGCCGCGGCCAGGAAACTGTCGTTGGGTATGAACATCACGACGAATTCGGGCGCCGTCGGAAACTGATTCCAGTACTCCTTGGATGAGAGGCTGGCCACGTGCTGCTTGATCTGCAGCGCGTGCCGATCCATGGCCCGGTCACGCTCCGAGTCGGACTTGGCTTCCAGGGCTTCCAGAAATCCGGCCAGCGACACTTTCGAATCGACGACCACCTCCCGGCCGGCCGGGAGTCGCACGATCATGTCGGGTCGCAGGCGTCCGTCCTCGGTGGTGACCGACTCCTGCTCGACGAAGTCACAGTGGCGTGACATACCGGCCAGCTCCGCCGTCCTGCGCAGTGTGATCTCCCCCCAGCGACCGCGCACCTGCGGAGACCGGAGGGCGTTGACCAGCTTGGCCGTCTCCTCCTGCAGTGTGGTCTGAGCCAGCGCGAGCGAACGCAACTGCTCACCGACGGCACTGGTCTCCTTGAGCCGCGTTGCCTCGAGCACGCGGGCCTGTTCCTGGTAACCGTCCAGCGCCTGGTGCAGAGGGTTGATCAAATGGGCGATGGCCGTCTTGCGGGCATCGAGATCCGACTGCGCACCGTCGCGCAGTCTCTTGAACTGTTCCTCCGCAATGGTCAGGAAACCTTTGCTGTTCTGCGAAAGGGCATCGGCCGCCAACGCCTTGAACGCGTCGGAGAGTTTGGTCTTGGCCTCATCCAGGATCTGACGCTGTTTATCGAATCCTCGCGTCGCCTCCTCGAGTCTCGCTTCGGCGACACTGCGTGAGGTAACGGCACCGGACAACTCTTCACGCAGCGTTACGAAGTCGCGCTGGGCATCATCCAGCCGGTTCCGCAGTTCTTCGTGCCGGGCCTCTGCCGAGGCTTCCCGGGCCGCCGCATCGGCAAGCGGCCTGCTCGCCTGGGCTTTCATGAACAGCACGACCATGATGGTGATGGTGACCGCCGTCACGGCGCAGGCGAGAATAATCGTCCCGGAGTCCATCTATCTCTGAACTGGGCGGCTCACGTCAGACCGTTTCAAAATGATTGCCCCGCCCCACCAGACCCGCGGAGCGCAGGTGAACCTCGCGCGGACCGCGCACTACGTGTCCGAGCACCCATGCCTCTTTGCCGTCGGCACGCGCGTGTTCCAGGATCTCGGACTCACTGGCCGCGTCGGCCACTACGCAGAATCCGACACCCATGTTGAATACTTCATGCATCTCGGCAGCCGTAATGCCGCCTTTATCCTGCAACAGGCCAAAGATCGGCTGTGGCTCCGGCATGCACTCGATATCGAAGCCGACCTCGGCTTCGAGCCGAAGCAGATTGGTCATGCCGTCCGACGTCACGTGCACCAAACCGGCGACGGGCAATCCGGACTGGAGCATCGATACGGCTTCACGCACGTAGATGCCCGTGGGTTCGAGCAACTCATCTCCCAGCCTCCGCCCCAGTTCCGGCACGTGACTGTGCACATCCAGGCCGGCCTGGTCGAAGAACACTTTGCGTGCCAGCGTGTAGCCATTGGAGTGAATGCCCGTGGACGCGATACCGATCATCACGTCCCCCGGTTTGCAGGCCTTGCCGGTGATGATCCGGTTCAGGTCGACGATGCCTACCGCAGCGCCGACCAGGTCGAAGGACCAGCCGTCGCGTGTGCCCTTGATCATCTCCCGGACCTGCGCCACTTCCCCGCCCGGAACGGTGATGTGGGCCAGTTCACAGGCGCGGTACAGGCCCTTGCCCAGTTCGTCCAGCAGACGCTCATGCGGCACCTGGACCGCGACGTAGTCGAGCATGGCCAACGGCTCGGCACCGATGCAGATGAGGTCGTTGACGTTCATCGCCACACAGTCGATGCCGATGGTGTCGTAGCGGTCCATCATCTCGGCGATGAAGATCTTGGTACCCACGCCGTCGGTGGACAGCGCCAGGCCCAGCGTGTCGCCCAGCGCGATGACATTGGCGTAGTGGCCCAACGGAAGTACCGGCCGGCCCAGATCCGGTCTCAATCCGAATGACTTCGTGACCCATGCCCCGAGCTTTTGCATCCCGCGCTCCTCGCCGTCGGTGTCGACGCCGCTCTGCGCGTATGTCGCAGTCGAATCGTCCATAAGACGTCAGTCTACGGGCTGGTCAGGGTCCGCCCAAGCAAAAACCTTTCCCGCCGGCCACAGGGGCCAGCGGGCCACGGCGGGCATCCAGGGCGGTGGCGCAGCGCCGCGTTCGAGATAGAAATCGCCCACGGCGGCGATCATAGTCGCGTTGTCTGTACAGAGTTCAAGCGGCGGATAAAAGCAGTCGATCCCGGCCCGGGCGCCGGTATCATCGAGTAATTCGCGCAGGCGGCGGTTGGCCGCCACGCCACCGCCCACGGCAAGTTGCCGCGCACGCACGACACGGCACGCAGCCAGCGACTTGTCCACCAGGATATCCACGGCCGCTTCCTGAAACGAAGCGGCAATATCTGCCGTCTGTTGTTGGGACAACGTACCCTGCTCGCGCACGTGCAGCGCCACCGCCGTCTTCAAGCCACTGTACGAAAAGTCAAAGTTGTGGTGTTTCCGCATACCCCGTGGAAAACGTATAGCGTTCGCGTCACCCGCTTCTGCGACCTGGCTGATGGCAGGGCCGCCCGGATAACCCAGGCCGAGCAGTTTTGAGACTTTGTCGAACGCCTCGCCGCAGGCGTCATCGCGCGTGGTGCCGAGGCCGACGTAATCGCCCCAGTCCCGCACCCAGGCCAGCAGCGTGTGGCCTCCCGAAACGACCAGGGCCACGAAAGGCGGTTGTAGTTCCGGAAACGCCAGGCGGTTGGCGAAGATGTGTCCCTCCAGGTGAGAGACACCCACCAGCGGCAGTCCTCTACCGAGGCAAAACCCCTTGGCCCAGGACACGCCGACCAGCAGAGCACCCACCAGGCCGGGTCCGCAGGCCACGGCGACGCCCTCGATCCGGCCGACTTCGACGCCGGATTGGGCCAGGGCCTGGTGGTAGACATCCGGCAGGGTCTCCATGTGTGCCCGGGCGGCGACTTCGGGGACTACGCCGCCGAATTCCGCGTGTTCCATCTGGCTGGCCGCGACGGCGCTCAGAACATCACGGCCGTCCCGAACTATCGAGACGGCCGTTTCGTCACAGGTCGATTCGATTCCGAGGACAATCACCGTCTTGTGATGCGTACCCGGTCGGGCGAAACGGCAAGGATCTCCACCAACGGTGGCACGGTCGCCTGTACCGAGGCCAGACTGTCGGACAGAAGCTCCTGCACGGGTGTCACGGCCGCGCGATAATACTCCGGGCCCAGCGAATCGAGACGGGCCTCGGCACCCAGGACGCTCAGCGTAACCGTCGGGGGATCGGCCCTCCAGCCACGGGGCGCCTGCACGGGAATGCCTGGAATCTCCCGGCGGACGGAGGGCGCCACCGCGAAGCGTACGACCACCCGCTCCGGATCGACGGACACGTTGTATCGTCCGGCGAGGTCCAGATCCACACTGCGCTCGACCGACTCCGTCAGTAAGCGCATGTCCAGGGACCGCGTGCCCACCGAGACGAGATCCACCAATCCGGCCCGGGGGCCTCTCAGTACCACCTGCTCCGGTTCAACCACGGGAAACCGTTCCAGCGACACGCCCGCCTCC
>JAUVRN010000408.1 GCA_030597645.1 Candidatus Zixiibacteriota bacterium | reverse complement strand
GGAAATTCGTCCACGTTGCCGGAGATCAGGTGGTGCGGACACACGTGGCCCAGGTAATCGAACCAGAAGAGCGATATGGCGGTGAGCACCTTGCCCTTGTCCGGTATCGGGTCGGGCAGAATCACGTCGTGGGCGGGAATCCGGTCGGACGTACGGACAAGCAGACGGTCATCCAGATCGTAGACGTCGCGAACCTTGCCTTTGGTGAATGTCTTCAGCGAGTCGGATGCAAGTTCGATCATCGATTCAGAACCTCAGAGGGTTGGCCAGGTTAAAGTCAAAGTACATGCCGATACCAAACGTGGTGATCCAGCCCTCGGGTCCCCGGGCGAAATCCCACCGAAACACTCGCTCGTTGGCGATCCGCGGAAAACCGAGGCGCAGCCCGAAGCCATAGGTCACTACGGCGTCGGACCGATGTCGCAGCGGCTGGTCACATTCCTCGGGCTTCTCCGGGTTCCACACCCGGCCGGCATCTGCGAAAAGTACGCCGCCCAGACCGATGGTCAAGACGGACAGAGGCGAAAAGTACCGATACTCCGCGTTGGCCGTCCAGCGCTGCGTTCCGTCGTCCCAGCGGGCCGGCAGGCCCCGTACCCCGGAGAGCGCACCGAGGAACATCTGGCCGAAGTAGTTGGCCCGGTACCAGCCGTCGCGTGTCGCGTTGAACGCCAGCGTATGGCGGGCAACGGGCGACAGGTACAGGCGGGCGCGCGCCGACACCTGCGTGGCACCCTCGCTCGCCTCGTAGTCACTCTCCCACGCCACCCGCAAATCGAGATTGGTGCGCAACATGCCCCAGCCCCGGCCGCCCTGGACGTCGCCCCCACGCTGCAGACGGTCCACCGACGAGCCGAGGGCCTTGGAGACGTGCCCAACACGAAACCCGACGGCCATGGTGGTGGGAAAATCCTCGATACGCCCATAACGGTCCAGGAATCGACCGACATGGAAGTTCTGATGCACCAGCCGCACACTGATCGAGGGCACGACACGCACTTGATCCGGAATTTGAAACAGGCAGGATTCTGCCACGGTGGCGGGCGGAACGCTGTCGTAGACGAAGATCTCGCCCCAGTCCTGCCTGCTCCAGCTCATGCGGCCGCCCACGAACATTCGAGTTCGCCGCCCCCAGCCACGGGCCAGTTCCCCGTTTACGGATGTCGCCTCGAGCGGATATTGAAATGCGGACTGTCCCTGCTTCCAGAAGAGGAAGTTGTCCTTGCTGTCGGAGAACGCCAGCCCCCATTGCCACGGGATGGTCGTGGCCCAGATCGGCTTGTGCAAACCGGTCGAAACCCGGTGCCCTTCGCCGTGTCCGGTAAAGGCGAACCAGCCGCGTATGTGCGAACCGAACATGGCCGGCTCCGTGAGCGAGACATGACCGGCCGACCGGCGGTCGGTTATGGAATAGGCCAGCGCGATCTCCTGGGCCCGACCACGAAAGTTGGACTCCGCGATCTCGAACGAGACGGCATAGGCGCCACCACCACCGGAGGCATTGGCGGAGATCTCCAGCGACCACAGGTCACGGGTCTCCACGAGTATGTCCACGCTATCGGGTCCGACCTCCGTCACAGTGATCGCGACGTCATTGATATAACGCCGCGAGCGCACCAGACGCGCCGTCTCGGCGACCAGCGCCGTATCCAGCTCCTCACCTTCCCGAAACAGCAGATCGCGCCGAATGACCGACTCCACCGTAACGGCGTGGATCCAGTTGGCGGTCTTGTGCAGGCTGAAGGGGAGGTCGCCCGCATCGAATACCTCGTTGCGAACGATGTCGATGTGACGGATGACCCGCGCGCAGGCCGGTGGAGCGAGCAGAACCACGAGAATAAGCGCCCGAGCAGCGCTAGAACTCATCTTAGGAATGCCTTCGTGGCGAGATCGGGCGAAAGAGAGGAATCAGCTCTAACCATCCAGTGCCCCGACGACCTGTCCCTGTTCCACGCGGAGGCGGCCAGCCGCGACGGCCGCTACGACACGCGGATAGATCCTGTGCTCAGCCGCGAGCACTCGCTCCGCAAGCGTGTCCGGTGTGTCGTCCGGCAGTACCGGCACAGCCACGTGCGCGGCGACGGGACCGTGATCATACTCTTCGTCGACGAAATGCACCGTCGGGCCGGTCTGCGCAACTCCGGCAGCCAGGACCGCCTCATGCACGTGATGACCGTACATGCCAGGGCCGCCAAACTGCGGCAACGGCGCAGGGTGAATGTTGAGTATGCGGTCTGCGTAGGTCCGAACCACGTCCACGGGCAGCTTCCTGAGATACCCGGCCAGGCAGATCAGCGTGACGTCGTGACGACGTAGCAGGTCGAGCAGGGCGTCGCGGTAGGCGTCGTCACTGTCGAAGCGTCTGGGCGAGAGGTACTCCGCGGGCTTTGCCGCGTCCCGCGCACGCTCGAGTGCCCCGGCCCTGCGGCGGTTGGAGATGACCAGCACGATGCGTGCGCCCAGTTCGCCGCGCGCCTCAGCATTCAGCAGAGCCTGGAGATTGGAGCCGGACCCCGAGCACATCACCGCCACGTTCATCATGTTCACGACCCCAGTTTGTCCCGCAGAAGCTGGTTTACGATACCCGGGTTGGCCTTGCCGCGAGTCTCCTTCATCACCTGGCCCACAAGATACGCAAAGACTTTGGTTTTGCCGGACCGGTACGCCTCCACCTGCTCCGCTTCCCGCTTCAGGACGTGATCCACCACACCTTCAAGCTCTGTCATGTCGGACAGCTGGGTGAGTCCGAGTGCGGCGATCACGTCGCCGGGTGTACCGCCTTGCTCCACCATCCGGGCGAGCACCTCCTTGGCCGCGGATCCCGAAACGCGACCGTCCCGGATCTCCACCAGCAAACCCGCCAGATCTTCTGCCGACACGGGGAACGCCGTGATTTCGATCTGCCGCTCGCGCGTGTAACGAAGGACCTCTCCCATCACCCAGTTGGACGC
>JAUVRN010000086.1 GCA_030597645.1 Candidatus Zixiibacteriota bacterium | reverse complement strand
CCGTGTTGCCGGAGGGCACATCGACAGCCGAGCAGCCGAGCAGTAATGCACTCAGTACGACACCCGTCAGGCTTGCAGGCAGGCTCAGTCGCATACCCAGGTCCCGTCCCACAGCAGCGGACATACGTCGCAGAAGTCCGCTCCTTTGGGGATGTCGAAAATAACCGGTTGAGCCAGCGGCTGGTCCGAAGGACAGAGCAGGATGGTCAGTGATGCGACCAGTACCACTGGGACTATCGAGCGCTTGATTCGCAGTCCCATATTGCACCTCCTATGCAACCGACATCTCGGGAGGAATGATGCAGTAAAGATACGGTACCCTGTGTGGAAAGCAAGGGCGCCCAACGCCCCTGTTTATGCCGCTACGGGCAGGTCCAGAGCCTGGCGTCGACCGGGTCCCAGACCACGCAGGGGGAATCGCTGCCCCGGAAGATTACAGGATCCGGGCGGCTATCAAGCCACGTATTGGTACTAACTACCAGTCGGGTCAGGGCTGAAGGACGTTGAATCCCACCGAATCGATGGCGGCCGACCCGAACAGACCGATGCCGCCCTCGATGTGGAAGATCGGGCGCTGGAAATCACCACCCGCATTGCCGCCGAATGCGATGGCCGATCCGCCCTGTTCGGGCAGACTGCGAATCAGGTCGAAGGTGTTGAGATCCAGAGCCAGTACGCGGTAGACGTGACGGCCGGCGTAGTACACGGCAAACCAGGGCAGCCGGGCCTTGCCGTCCTCGGCCTCGAATATCGGCGACGACACGGAACGAGGCAGGCTGGCGCGATCCTCCGGGCTGAGGAAATCCGCCGGCACCACGAGCGGGGAGTTCTTGTCAAGACCACGGAGTCCTAGCTGGAATCCGAGAACATCCGGGCGATTGAAGCGCGCTTCCAGCAGCCCCTGCGGATACCTGAGTTGATTCTCTGGAGCCTGGAACACCATGTCGCCCAGTTCGGCAAACCGGCGCAGCGTCTGCCTCACCGTCGTCCCGTCGTTTTCGAGCAGCACCCACTCCGTCACGAACAGCGGGGGTGGTGTGGTGGTGCTGGCTGTGAGCCGCTCTCCCTGCGCTGTGATGACCTCGAGCGTGTACTCGCGCCCGGACCCGACGATGTGCGTGGAGATGATGCGGTACCGACCCGGCATACTCTCCGCGTACGTGTACGTGGCCCCTCCGGTCTGGCGCACCACCACCTGGGCCCCGGACACGCCGTGGGCTGTGGCGTTGTAATCCCGGTCCGGCGCGCCCGTGCGCGTGAGACGGATTTCGGGAAGGTGTGCGCCCACGACCAGCAGTCCGTCTACGACCAGCCGTCCGGTCTCCAGCGGTCCGAACAACGAAGATGGATCCCGATCGGTAGAGCAGGAGTTGACCCCTGCAACGATCCACAGAGCGACCAGCAGCGACAGGGTCGCCCGCCGAGCTTGCGTGTGACCCAGGCGTGTGTCCATCAAAACGTAAACTCCAGTCCGAGGCTGGGGATGAGCGGCAACTGTTTGACCACCTCCGCCTCGGCAGATTCGGCATCGTACTGCACGAACCACTCGTTGCGACGGTTATAAAAGTTGGACACCTGCACGATCCAGCGCGCGTGGAGTCCGAACAGGCGGAAACGGCGAGCCACACCGACATCCAGCCGATGATAGGGCAACAGCCGGGCGGTGTTTCTCGGCGCAGCAAGGACCAGCGAGCCGTCGCTGTCCTGCCCCGTACCCGTGTCAAGCAGGTCGAACCGGGCCGTGGCAGGCGTAAAGGCCTGGCCGGTGGCGTAGATGAACGAGGCGTTGAGGGACCAGGGACCGGTCCGATAGGACGCCACGAAATTGATGTCGTGACGTCGATCGTACTTGGGCGAGAACTCGGCGCCATCGTTGAGCTCGTCGAACGTGCGGCGCGTGGTGCCCAGCGTGTATCCGATCCACCCCCGCAGCGAGCCCGCACGCTTCTCCGCAAAGAGTTCAAGACCGGTGGCATACCCGCGCCCACCGGTCAAAAACACGTCGGCGGCACGCAGCGTGACCTCGTCGACCGGCGACCTGTTGTCCAGCGTCAGGAGGTTCTCGAGACGCGTGTAGTACACTTCCGCACTGAGACGGTACGTGGAATTGACGTTCCAGTCTGCACCGATCACCGACTGCCAGGAGCGACCCGGATCCGCCGATTCGTCTACCGGCACATACACATCGCCGGCGGAGAACCCTTCCGTACTGATCAACTGGAGATACTGGTTGTACACGCCCCCCGCCAGCTTGAGTCGCACCGTGCCCACAGACCGCGACAGGGATACACGCGGTTCCGCAAAGACCCGATCTCCATCCGTGAGATAACGCAGGCGCATGCCGGCTCGCAGGGTAGCCAGGATCCCGGGCGTCCACTGGTCATCCACGTACAGCGCCACTTCCTTCGGCCTGGAGCGATAGTCGACGCCCACGTCGTTGTTGAAGCTCTGGACGTACTGGAAGTCGTAGTTGGAATACTCCAGGCCCAGTTGCAGGCGGTGCTTCGCTCCGGCCTGCCACCAGAGCCGGCCCTGGGCCGTCAACTCCAGTAGCCGGTTCTCAAAAGCGAACGGTGTGAAGAATATGCTGACGTCCGTGAGGCTCTCGTACAGCGTACCGGCAAGCATCGCCTCGGCCGTGACCCGCGCCCCCAGGGCGCGCCGGTGGGTCAGCGCGCCGACCGTATTGCCCCAGTTGATGTCGATAAAGCTGCCCGTATCGAGATCGGACCGCAGGTCGTCGCGCCCGCGATACAGGCCCAGTGTGGTCGTGCCGTTGTCGTGACGGTACACGAACTTGCCGTTGAAATCGTAGAAGTAGTAAGACGGAATCGCCGGGTCCGACTTGCGCAGGATGCTCAGCAATGGATCGAGGTACGTACGTCGCCCGGAAAGCAGCCAGTGATGCCTGCCCAGAGAGCCCTGCAGCGTCACCCGGCTGGCGATCGTGCTGATGCCGACCACACCCGTTACCTTGTCGGCCCGGGGCTCCAGCGATCGAACGTCGAGCACGGCACCGAGCCGCCCACCGTACGCCGCGGGGTAGGCGCCCTTGTAGAGGGTCAGCCCCTCGATGACGTCGGCACTGAAGATAGAAAAGAACCCGAACGCATGCGTCGGGGTGTACACCGTTACGTTGTCGAGCAACACCAGCGTCTGGTCGGGACCGCCACCACGAACGTACAGGCCGCTGGAACCGTCCGAGGCCGCCTGCACGCCGGGCAAGAGCTGAACACTGCGAATCGGGTCGGGTTCACCCACCGAGGGTATTTCACGAAGAGTCTCCGCGCTTAGGCTGATGATCGCAGGCTGTACGACCTTTTCCTGCTCGACCTCAGGGCGGACGGCTTCCACCACGAGCGCCTCCCCCTCCAGGGGCCGCGGCACGAGCTCCACCTCAATGTCGAGGGAAGATTCAGTGTTCAGCCAGAGCGAGTCGCGGTAGTCATCATAACCGACGATCGTGACCGCCAGTTCGAAGCGACCCGAAGGCAGAAACTCGAGTCGGAAGTGGCCTGAGTCGTCGGCCTGGGCACCCGTCTCGAACGGCTGGCCGGTGGAATCGGTGCCACTCAGCTGGGCGGCCGCGAACGGAACCCGGTCGCCGGTCTCAGCATTGTAGACGGTTCCGGAGATATCTGCTGCCCGTGCGGGTGTCCAAAGCAGAACCAGACACGCCAGCCACCCCACCCACTTGCGGATCATGAAGTAGAATTATACGTCTGAAGCAACCCGGCGGGTTACGCGAAATGCCCCCCGTCGGACTCTGTTTTATGTGGACGTATTGAGGCGCCGGTCCAGGTCCCCCGGCAGACACACTGTAAATGTAGTACCTTCTCCCACCTTGCTCCGCACTGAGATCTTGCCCTGGTGCTGCTCGACGATCTGGTAGCAGATGGAGAGACCGAGTCCGGTACCCACGCCGACGCCCTTGGTCGTGAATCCGGGGTCGAAAATGTGCTTACGGTGCTCGTCGGAGATACCCCGGCCCGTATCGGCGACATCTACGCACACCTGATCGCCGTCGAGATACGAGCGGACGCGAATGATACCCTTTCCCTCTATGGCCTGGCGGGCGTTTACGAGCAGATTGAGGAAGACCTGGTTGAGCTGGGCCGGGTAACAGTGGATCTCCGGGATCCCGCCGTATTCGCGCACGACTTCGATGTCGTGTTTCAACTCGTGGTGCAGCAGCGTGAGCGTATCCTCGAGCCCTTCGTTCAGATCCGCCCGCTTGAGCTCGGCCTCGTCCAGCCGGGCAAAGCTGCGCAATCGTCGTACGATGTTGGTCACCCGGCTCGAACCCGACGCGATTACGCGTATGGCATCGCGAATGACACGCATAGGCATGGCCGTCTTGTCCGGGATATCGCACTCAGGAGAGCACCCTTCCGCGAGTGTTTTGTCGAGACGATCCACGGCACTCGACATGGTATCGTGCATGCTGGCGATGGCACCCACGGGTGTGTTGATCTCGTGCGCCACGCCGGCCACGAGCTGGCCCAGCGCCGCCATCTTTTCGGACTGGACCAGCTGCGTCTGCGTGGACTTGAGCTCGCGGTTGGTGATTTTCAGGTCGTGCAACGCCTTGGCCAGCCTGCGCGCATCCTGCAACTCCTTGCGCTGGTGCTCCACCTCTTGCTCCAGGAGCTTCCGCGTCATCTCCTGTTCCCCAGCGATCCGTTCCTGCTCGAGGGTTTTCTCGGACAGGGTCTGCACCTGTTCGAGCTGGTCCTCGAGTTGGCGATTGGTGTTGGCGAACTGCCGTGCCAGGTGAACGGACATCATGAACAGGAGTACGAGCGTGCCCCACATGAAGATGTAGTTGTCGATTTCCGGACCGAACTGATACGTGGCACCGAAGTCTCCCAGCATTTGCCAGGTGGATGACAGGGAGAATATCAGGAAACCCATCCCGATGAGACGTGCGCCCGGAATCCTCCGCACAAGGGCCATGACCAGCACGCGTCCCATCTCAACCAGTGTCAGAATCGAGTACATGAAGATCACATTGCGGGGCATCCACCAGGCCGCCAGCGTGAGCATCCCCCCGATGGCGGCGAACACCCAAAGTATCCGGGGTTCGCGCGGGTAGAACAGGATATAGATCGTCCACAGCGCGAAGACGGACGTACTCACCACGCTGACCTTGAAGAGCGCGTGGAGCAGCTGAAACACCTGCAGGTCGTGCGTGACCGCCAGCTGAGAGGACGTGAACATGAGAAGCGCCGTGCTCGCGGTGAACAACGCAAAGTAGAGATTGGCCCGGATGCGTTTGTAAAAGAGATACGCGAACAGGTGAATCAGGCAAAAGACCACGCAGGCGCTCACCGTGACCGTCTGATGCCTCAGTCCAGCCACGAACATGGTTCGGGAGATGTCTTCCGCCCACTCCAGGTCCGCGATAGCCGCGATCACACCGCGCAGGTCCTGGGCGCCCCAAAATGGCGCCGGTGTCCAGCCGGAATACCTGATCGCCAGCACCTGGTGGCGGACGGTGTCCAACGTGAGAGAAGTCGGCGGTCCGAAGATGTTCAGGTATACGTCTTCAGACTCCCGGGACGATCCTATACGCCCCCGAGCGTATACCACTCGGCCGTTGAGGTAGACCTCCACGGCGCCGCGCTGGTAGACCTGCATGCCCACGGCCTGCCCGCCCAGTTCGGGTGATACGACCATGTGCACGCGAAACCAGCCCGCCCCCAGCCAGGTCCATCCGCCGGGACGATCCCCGGTATTGTCGGGCAACGGCATCCAGTCGTCATCCGGATAGGCGGGGTCGGCCCAGGCCGGGTCGTCACCCTCCTGGAATACCCAGTAGTCCCACAACGGAATGCTGTCAGCCGGCTGCAGACGGTCCGGCGTCAATCGAAGCGTATCGAGTGCTTCAGCTTCCGTCGCCACGGTGAAAAATACAGCCAACACCAGGATGCAGACGGCGCCGAGACTCGTGCATCGACTCACTGTGCCTCCAACACCACGTATTGCAGCCGCCCTTCACGCTCGATGTGCAGGACCACGGGATCACCGGGCACCAGCCGCTCGGATGCGGCTCGCAGTTCCTGGAGGTTCTGGATATCTACGCCATTGACGGCGTGAATCAGGTCGCCGGGCCTGATGCTGGCCTTGGAGTAGCCGGGCGCAAAGGCGGGCGAGGCCACGACCACGCCGTGCTGAATCCGCAGCGCGTCGAATAGCTGCATGAGCTGGATGTCCAGATCGAGACCGAGAAATCCGAGCCGCGCCACCAGGTTGTTCTCGGGCGTCACATGCGCCGTGAGCCAGCCTGGATCGCGCTGGCGTTCGGCCACCCGAACCGTGGCGTCGATGGTATCGGTGCCCCGCAACAGGGCGAGCATTACAGCATCACCCTCGGCCCGGCGGTAGAGGTTGACATCGAACTGGCGGGCATTCTCCATGGTCTTCTTATTCAGTGTGAGAATAATGTCACCTGCCTGGAGTTTCGCTCGTTCGGCCGGTGAATCGGGGTAGACGTCGGCGATGATCACACCCCAGCGCTGCGGCAGACCCAGACCTTCGGACAGTTCGGCGGTGATCGTCTGCGCGTGCACGCCGATCTGGCCACGCCGCACGTATCCGTGCCGGATGATCAGGTCGTACACCGCGCTGACGATGTTGCTGGGAATCGCGAAGTTCAATCCCTCGGAGCCGCCCGACCGGGTCAGGATGAAGGAGTTGATCCCGATGACCTTGCCTTCGCTGTTGATCAGCGGTCCGCCGCTGTTGCCCGGATTTACTGCGGCATCGGTCTGAATGTAGATCATCGGGCTTTCAGGCGTCAGTTGCCTGGCCACAGCACTGATCACACCGGCCGTGACGCTGTTTTCCAGGCCCATGGGGCTGCCGAAAGCAAAGACCAGGTGCCCAGGCCGGACCGTCTCTGAATTGGCCAGATCGAGAAACGGATACCCGTCACCCTCGATATCGAGAACCGCGAGGTCGGCTTCGAGATCGAAGCCGATAAGCTTCGCATTCACCACCTTTCCCCGGGGCTTGACCACTGACCGCCCGCGCGGGACCTGGGGCGGCCACTCGGGCAACAGAACCCGGATACGCTGTCCCCCCACGACCACGTGGGCGTTGGTGATCACGTGTCCCTGCGAGTTGATGATGACACCCGACCCCGTGCTGCGTTGCAACCGCCAGGCGGCCGATTCCGACTGCTGACTGGTCGGTCCGTAGCGGGTCGTAATGACTTCCACCACGGACGGCCCAACGGCCTGCGTGAGTGCGGTGTATGCCTCGTTGAATTCGGAGAGCTTCTT
>JAUVRN010000274.1 GCA_030597645.1 Candidatus Zixiibacteriota bacterium | reverse complement strand
CCGCAGATCGAACGGCTCATCCGGTCCGACCAGCTCCGCACTGAACGTCCAGGCCTTGAGCGCGTTGACCAGGTATTGGGCGGCCGAGGCCCACCGCTCTTCGTATCCGATGCGCAGACGGGGCCGGCCGCGGACCATGCTCCGGGCTGCCTGGGCAGCATCCAGATCGATCTTCCAGATATCGGTAGACTGATTGCGGGGCAGATCGAGCCCGCTCAGGTTGATATCGGCTGCCGATTCGGCGGCCATCGGAAACCCCAGAACCGGCAGGCGACCCGCGGTTCCGTAGCTCTCCCGGGCCATGGCCCGGCGATCGACCGCATGATCCAGGAACGTGAGGATGCTCCGATCGAGATGTACCCGACCGCGCAGTACGAGAAGCCGGGGTACGGGTACCTGGATCTCCAGCACGTTGTGCCGTTGACCGGAAGATAGCGAATCGACCGTGGCGGCTCGCTCGAAGACGCGTGCCTCCTCTGAGCGGATCACGGCACCCCCCTGAGGCGAACGACCGAAACAGGTGTCGGCCGACCGGAGTCCATAGTACCCGCGCGTGGCCGTCACCGGTGCATCCTGACCCGCCAACTGCCAGCGGACGATAGCCGTCTCCAGCGCCGCCAGTCTGCTGGGAAGGCTGTAGTTGGGACGAACGAGATTGAACTGCAGCGTGTCACGGCTCCGCGGGATCAGACCGACAATGTGGTCCACGTGACCGCGGCGGTAGTTCT
Source organism: Candidatus Zixiibacteriota bacterium (assembly GCA_030597645.1). GTDB lineage: Bacteria > Zixibacteria > MSB-5A5 > JAUVRN01 > JAUVRN01 > JAUVRN01. The sequence goes on along the minus strand of JAUVRN010000274.1, from coordinate 3,297 downwards.
CCACGCCCGCAATACAATACTGCCAGGAGTATTCGGGAACGTCGCGCCGGTACCAGAAGTAGCGCTCCAGCGACGACTTGACGGTCATGGCGTTGACCTGGGCACCGTCGCCGAATCGCTGCGTCGTATCGATAACCACGAAGAGATCGTGATTCTGCCAGTACGACATAACGGCCAGGTCGGGCAGCGGTTCCGTAGCACCGTAGCGCTTGAACAAACTGCGGTGATGCAGGGCGGCGGTGGCCCACGCGAGCGGTGTGCTGAGCTCGAGCGGATCCCAGTTGTCCGCGTCTGTCCACAGGAGGACACGGGCCGCACGTTGCGGCAGCACAAAGCGCAACAGAGTCAGCGTAACGCCGGGCGTCCGCGGGGTGGTCCCGGATGTTTCGAATGTCCAGATGGGTTGACGGCCTTCGATCAGCGGACCCAGTCTCTCGCAGGCGAAAGAATCGTTGGGCTGCGCATCGAGACCGCAACGCACGTAGGCGGTCCCGTCGTCCTCGAAGAGAAACTCGACGTAGGACGTATCCGATGGTTCGGGGGGGATAGCCGCTTCGGAGGAGGCGATCGGTTCGGGCGGCTGCGCCGCCGCGATGGACGCAGCAACGAGGACAACCGCTAAGAGAGTGTAGCGCACGCCCAATTGTACAGCTCAGCCACCGCCGGCGTTCTGCTGGCTCTGATCGTTGGGGGGGATATCGCTCTGGAGGAGGCCGATGGCCGATGCATCTTCCGGCTTGGGTACGATGATCTGAAGGAGCGCCAGGTCGAGGGCCTCCTCCACGGTGGTGACACCATGAACCTGCACAGCATCGCGCACGTAGTCGGGCAGGCGTTCGAGCGCTCCGGTGGAGTCCGAGGGAATCACCACGTGGGACAACTCGCTCCGGCGAGCGGCCAGCACCTTGCCCACGACCGAAGGCACGTTGCGCAACCGGCCCCGCAGCGAAATGTTGCCAGTGAGTCCCACGTCCGCACGGACGGGTTTGCCCGTAAAGGCCGAGATCAGTGCCGCCACGATGGCCAGTCCCACGGACGACAGATCGCTCTGGGCCAGCTCATCGTGAAAGTGCACGTGCAGATGTGTGGCTTCGATCAGCTTGGGATCGATGTCGTAGCGCTTGGCCGAAGCCCGCACGATCGTCAGCGCGGTCTGGACCAGTTCACGCCGCTGTTCGCTCTGGGGACCCGTGAGCGTCATTTCCGCCCGGCCGGGAACGCGCGTGACTTCGATGTACGATACGGCGGCACCTCCACGCGTGATGACCAGCGCACGTGCCAGGCCTACCTCGGGCGACTGCTCGGTCACATCACCGCCGGTCAACTCCGTCCAGCGCGGCAGATCCTCCGCGACGAGCCTCACCGGCCCCTCGCCCCCGGCCACCGCCAGGGCTGCCCTGCGTGTCATGGCACCGAGGCGCGACTTGAGCGCACTCACACCGGCTTCGGATGACGTGGCCGCGACCAGCTGCGTAATCGCAAAGTCATCCACGTCGAACTGATCCTCGGACAGGCCGCACTTTTCGCGTTCGCGCGGCAGCAGGTACTGCCGGGCGATCTGACATTTCTCTTCCTGTACGTAGCCGGGCAAGAACACAGGTTCCAGGCAGTCCGCTACGGTTTCCGGCACCTGTTCGAACAATCCTGCGGTAGTGATGAACAATACTTCGGACAGGTCGAATGGCACATCGAGATAGTGATCGGTAAAGCGGCTCCGTGCCTTGGGATCGAGCGCCTCGAACAGCGCCGCTGCCACATCGCCGTGTCCGCGGGTGCCCAGCCGGTCGATTTCTTCGACGATAAAAACGGGGTTGCGTACACCGGCTCTGCGTATGCCGCGCATGATCTTTCCCGGCATCGCGTCGGCCAGCGTGTGGCGCTGACCCAGGATATCCGATTCGTCGGCAGTGGTTCTCAGCGAGACACGTACGAGCTGGCGGCCCAGCAGGCGCGCGATCGAATGCCCCAGAGATGTTTTGCCCGAACCGGCCGGTCCTACCAGACAGAGCGTGGGTGCCAGTCCGTCGCCCCGCAGCTTCATCGCCGCCAGGTGATGGGCGATCTCTTCCTTGGCGTGATCGAGACCGAAGTGACCGGCGTCCAGATGATGGCGGGTGGCTTTGACGTCGAGCTGGTCCTCCGTGCGGCGGTCCCACGGAAGTGCCAGCAGCCAGTCGAAGTAGCTGCGCACCAGCCCGTATTCCATGGACGCGACAGGAAGGCGTTCGAGACGTGCCAGTTCCAGCTCCGCAGATGCCTGGACATCATCGGGCAGAGCAGCCGCGCGTACACGCTCACGCAGAAAGGCGATCTCAGCGTGACCGTTCGAATCCAGAGATGCGTGTGCGTCGGGCGGGTTCCGGTCCATGGCAACGTCCGTGTGCTAGTGTCGGTCCTCTATATATTACTCATCGGGCGCCGGCCGCGCCTCCCTGAGTTTGGAAAGGTCATTCGAGGAGGCTCAACATCGCCAGCGCCACCGGGGGCCGGCGGAACAGGTGACGAACCTCTGACTCAGGACGCTAGTAAGGCTGCATCTGCTCGGTGGTGGGCATTTCGACAGATCTGGGCCCATCGACGCGTATTCCCAGCGCGTAATCGGCCTGCATGAGCGTCTGCACTTCCCGCGTGCCTTCGTAGATCGACGAGCTCTTGGCGTTGCGATAATAGCGCTCCACCGGGTACTCGTCCGAACAGCCATAGGCTCCGTGCACCTGCACCGCATCGGCGGCGGCCCGCTCCGCGGCCTCACAGCTGAACCACTTGGCCAGGGCCGTCTCGCGCGAGTTGCGTATGCCTCTATTCTTCATCCAGCCCGCCCGCAGGTAAAGCAGCCTGCCTGCCTGGTAGTCGCGCTCCATGTGTGCAATCATCTGCTTTACGAGCTGGTGCTGAGCGATCGGACGGCCAAAGGTCTCGCGTGTCTTGGCGTATTCCACGCAGGCGTCGCGACACGCCTTGACGAGACCGGTGGTACCCGACGCCACGGTGTAGCGTCCCTGTTCCAGAGCGAACATGGCGATCTTGAATCCGTCTCCCTCTTTGCCCAGCATATTCTCTGCGGGTACACGCACGTCCTGCATGGAGATAAAGCCCGTGTTGCCCGCGCGTACACTCAGCTTGCCTTCGATGGTACCGGTGGTGAGTCCGTTACCGCCCCGCTCCACGATAAAAGCGGACACCCCGCGGTGATCGCGTTTGGCCTTCTTTTCGCGATCGGTCCACGCGTAGATCGTGAACGTGTCTGCCACGTCGGCCAGCGAGATCCACATCTTCTCGCCGTTGAGCACGAAGTGG
>JAUVRN010000162.1 GCA_030597645.1 Candidatus Zixiibacteriota bacterium | reverse complement strand
TCAGCGAGTGATCGGCGCCCACGTAGTCTGCCACCATGCGCGCGATGTCGTATCGAGTGGCGTACGTACCGCCCCCCAGATGCAGCGTCCCGCGCACACCGTTCTGCCACGCCTCCCACGACCAGCGCACGATTCGACCGGTGTCGAGCGGGTTGTTCCACTGGTCGGTGACGATCCTGACCGGCGTACCGGACGAGAGATGCTCCAGCAGAAACGAGTAGAAGCTATTCCCGTGCGCCGGCGGTGCCAGCGGCACGTTGATGCGCACGATGAGATAGGGTATGTCGGCCGAACGGATGATCTCTTCGGCATCGGTTTTGGTCCGGCCGTACACGTTCAAAGGTCGCGTATCGTCCTCTGCCCCCCTGGGACCGGTGCCATCGAAAACGTAAGCCGTGGAGTAGAACAACAGGCCCGTGCCATTCCGTTTGCACGTATCCGCGATGGCGGCTACGGAATCCGTGTTCACGCGCCTCGCGGTGTCGGCGTCCCTCTCACAGCCATCCACATCGGTCCACGCCGCCGCATGGATGATGAGCTCCGAGCCCGTGCCTCCCAGGTGCTGCGGCAGAAACTCGAGCGCGCCGGGCACCGCAAGATCAACCTGCTCACGGCCCGGCCCGTCCGTGATGTCGAGATCATCCCGATCCTGACCAAGCCGTCGCCACGCCGATCCCAGCTTGCCGGTGGAGCCGAGTAGGACTGTCTTCATCGGATCTGCAACGATGACTACCGGTCGGCGGTCGCGGAAGCGGGCTTGCGTGGATGCGCCCTGAAGTATTCGACGGTGTTTCGCAGACCGGATCCGAAGTCCGTCACAGGCTCCCAGCCAAGTGCGCGGACGGCGGATGAATCGAGGCCGTAGCGACGATCGTGACCCGGGCGATCGTCCACCAGCTCAATGCCGTCTGCCACAGGTACTTCGCAGAGGGCGCAGATCGCCTCGGCCACTTCACGGTTGGGCCGCTCGTCGCGGGCGGATAGATGGTAGATGTCGCCGGGTTTCCCCTGCTCTTCGATCGTGCAGACACCGCGCACGTAGTCGTCTACGAAAAGCCAGTCACGCACCTGGAGGCCGTCGCCGTACAGGGGGATCTTGCCGCCATGGAGGAGTGTCGTGACGGCGAGCGGTATGAGCTTTTCCGGATACTGGCCGGGGCCGTACACGTTGACCGATCTCACGATACAGGCGTCGATGCCAAAGGAGCGCATGGCCGCCTGCACCAGATGGTCGGCCGCCGCCTTGGTGGCTGCGTAGGGATTTCGCGGCCTGAGCGGTGCGTCTTCTTTGAGATACGTACCGACGGCCACCGGGCCATAGACTTCGTCGGTAGAGATGTGGATGAGCTTGCCGTAGGTCTGTGCCCGGAACGCGTCGAGCAACACCTGGGTTCCGATCACGTTGCTGCGGATAAAGGGCATCGCGTCTTTGAGGCTGCGATCGACGTGGGTTTCGGCGGCAAAGTGTACCACAGAGTCAAACGGGCCGTGCGTGGTGAACAGCGCGCGCACCGCCTCCGGATCGGACAGGTCTCCCCGGACAAACGTGTAGCGGGAGTCCCCACTCAAATCAGTTAGCCGCTCCGGCTGTGCCGCATAGGTCAGCGCGTCAAAGTTGACCAGCCGGATGTCGGACGTCTCGTCGAGGCGATGACGTACATACGCGCCGCCCATGAATCCGCAGCCCCCGGTGACGAGGAGGCGCCTCATTTGTGGTTCAGGGACCAGTCGTAGGGAATCTTGTCGGAGTCGGGCGGCAGGCGCAGTTCATCGGGCCGGTCGTGATCGTAGGGCCGGGTAGGGCAGTTGAGTGCCACCACCTCGCGATCGCCTATGCACTTGAACCCGTGATACACGCCCGGCGGGATAGTGATCAGCTTCAGGTGGTCACGTCCGAGGAAAAATTCCTGGACCTGACCTTGTGTCGCCGAATCCACCCGCATGTCGTACAGCACGAACTTGGCCATACCGGATAGGACGGTGAAAAAATCGGTCTGGTGCTCGTGTGCGTGCCAGGCCTTCACGATGCCGGGATAGGCCGTGGTGACATACACCTGGCCGAATTGCTGGAAGATGTCGTCGTCCGCCCGCAGGATCTCCCACAACCGTCCGCGCTCGTCGGGACGACATACGAGTTCCTTGGTACGAACGCCCTCGATCACCGTCTCCGCCTGCGCACGCGCTGCAGTTCGTGGGCACGCGCCATGAGATTCTGGGCGCTGAGGTACGCGTCGATGGACGCACCGCAGTCGGCCCAGAAACCGTCGATGATGCTGTAGGCGAGTTGACGCTTCTTGATATACGCGTTGTTGACGTCGGTGACTTCCAGCTCGCCGCGTCGCGACGGCTTGAGACCCTTGATGATCCGGAATACACTGCGGTCATAGAAGTACACCCCTACCACCGCGTATGATGACCGGGGGCGCTTGGGCTTTTCGACGATCTTCTTGATATTCACGCCGGCCATTTCGGCCACGCCGTAGTTCTTGGCGTGGGGCACCTCTTTGAGCAGGATATGCGCGCCGCGCTTCTGCCTGCGAAACAGCGAGACCTCGCGGTTGATGCCCTTCTCCAGAATGTTGTCCCCCAGGAAGACACACATCTTTTCCCCGTCCACCCAGGGCTCAGCCAGGCCGATGGCGTGCGCGATGCCCAGTTCCTTTTCCTGATAGGCGTAGTCCAGACGACGCAGCCCGAACTGCGTTCCGTTTCCCAACAGGCGCATGAAGTCACCGGCGTTGTCGGGGCCGACGACCACCAGGATATCCTTGATACCTGCCCGGTGCAGTGTCTCGATGGGGTGGTAGATCATGGGCCGGTCGTATACCGGCAGCAGGTGTTTGTTGGTGATGGTGGTCAGCGGTGCCAGCCGCTTGCCCAGTCCGCCTGCGAGAACGATTCCCTTCATCTTATGCCAGCTCCCTCATGCGTGCACACACGCTTCCTAGAAGTGGATTCAAGACCCCTCTTCTATTCTGGTATCGGCCGGTCCGTGGCCGCTATTCATCGCGTTCCAGCCGCACGGGGTAGGCTTCGGTGATCGGGCCCAGTCGACGCAGCGCGGCCAGGGTGCGCGGCGGCAGGGGAGCATCCAGGTTGATGATCGTCACGGCCTTCTTGCGCGACTTGTCGCGTCCGAGGCGCCACTCGCCGACGTTGACGCCGGCCTTGCCGAGCATCGTGCCGATCTTGCCGATCACGCCGGGCACGTCGCGGCTCACCGTAAAGAGCAAATCGCCCGATGGATCGGCCTCCAGCCGGAACCCGTCGATCTGCACGATCCGAAGCCACTCGCGGGCCACCAGCGCGCCGACCACCAGCCTCGACTTGCGGCCCGCCACCAGCCGGCAAGAAATCGTGGAGAGCGCATTGTGGTCGCCGGGGGCGGCCAGGCCCTCCACACGCGAGACCTTGAGGCGTCGGTCGGCCGCCAGTCTCTGTGCGTTGACGTAGTTGACTTCGTGCCCGAAGACGGGCTCCAGAACGCCGCGCAGCAGAGCCGTGATGACGGCGCTGGCATACTCCGGCGGCCCTCCTTCGTAGTCCCACTCCATGCGAGTGAAACGATCACCGAGGATCTGGGCCGAGAGCGAACCGACGCGGGCCGAGAGCGTCAGGTACGGTTGCATCTCGGCGAACGGTCCGGTGAACGGCATGTTGAGGACGTTTTCATACACGTCGCCCGACAGCACGCCGATCACCTGGCGTGCGATCTGCAGCGACACCTGCGCCTGGGCGTCGGCCGTGCTCGCCGCCAGGTGCGGCGTCAGGACCACGTTGTCCAGGTCCAGAAGAGGGCTCCCGGTGGGCGGTTCGGACTGAAATACATCCAGTGCCGCCCCGGCCAGGCGTCCTGCCTTGAGCACCTTCGCGAGCGCCGCCTCGTCGACCAGATCTCCCCGCGCACAATTGATGAGACAGCTTCCGCGTTTCATCCGGTTCAGGTTGTCCTCCGACATCAGACCGCGGGTGGCATCGGTGGTGGGCACATGCAGCGTCACGAAGTCAGCGGTCTTGAGAAGCTGCGGCAGGGTAACGAGTCCAATGCCGAGCTCCCGAGCGCGCTCGTCGGGGACGTAGGGATCGTATGCCACGACCTTCATTTCGAAGGCTCGGGCACGGTGCGCCACCTGCACGCCGATGCGACCGAGACCGACAATGCCCAGCGTCTTGCCATACAGTTGCCGGCCCATGAAACGGCTGCGACTCCACTCCCCCGCCTTGACGGCGCGATCCGCCTGCGGCACGTTGCGGCACACGGCGAGGAGCAGGGCCATGGTGTGCTCCGCCGCCGCCAGCGTGTTGGCATCGGGGGTATTGGTCACGACGATTCCGCGCTGGCTGGCGGCATCGATATCGATGTTGTCGGTGCCCACACCGGCGCGGGCGATAACGAGGAGATTCTTGCCCTGCGCGATCACGTCGCGATCGGCCCGGGTGCCGGATCGCACGATCAGCGCGTCAAAACGACCGATCCGCGCCAGCAGCTCCTTCTTGGACAGTCCGGGAGCCTCGACGACTTCGTATCCGGCCTGTTTCTTGAGCAGACGAACGCCGTCGGCACCGAGCGGGTCGGTAATGAGTACCTTCATGACGGTGTTATCTTGTGTCCCTGTATGGTCTTAGGTGACATACGGTTACGTTGATACACCGCACATGGGGACTTGGGCAGGAAGACGTCTCGGCGGGCATTTTCTTTGACCTATTCCTTGAGTTATTGCGGAGCAATCACGCTTCAGGCTCGACATCGAGATACAACGCAACCATCAAGCGGTTCAAGGGATTTCTCAAGACCCGTCCCGAGGTCCAAAGGACCAGCCAGATCACGCCGGATGATGCGCCCCAGGTCACGCCGGATGATGCGCCCTAATGCGCGAACTGTCCAGATACGATCTGCAGAGGTGTTTGGGTTACTTAAGCTGGATCATGTGCCGGGTGCGACGAAAGGAGCCGGCGATCATGCGGTAGAAATAGACTCCCGAGGCGAGCCCCCTGGGATCCCAGGTCGCCTCGTAGCGCCCGGGCGCGTGCACGCTGTTCGCCAGCGTGGCGACCCGCTGGGCGAGGACGTTGAACACTTCGATGCGCACATGCGCAGCCTCGGGTACCCCGTAGGCAATCACGGTGGCGGCGTTGAACGGATTGGGGTAGTTCTGGTCCAGGAAGAACGAATTAGGCAGCACCGGCTCGTCGCCGGTAGTGAGATTGACAACCGTAACCGTGACGGGGATGCTCGATCCCGCGGTCGCCTGGGCTTTGTGGCCGGCAGGCTTCTTTGGGCTCTCGGTGGTCTTGGTTGTCGTATCCGTCGTGTCCGGCTTCGAATCGGGCCGGGTGTCCACGGCCCTGGCATGAGCCGAGGGTGCCAGTGTGAGATGCACGTGGCCCTCAAGCACCAGGCAGAGCAAGAGCAGCAGGCAGCAGAGCGTCGAGGTAT
>JAUVRN010000442.1 GCA_030597645.1 Candidatus Zixiibacteriota bacterium | reverse complement strand
GCCGGCGATCAGTTCAAGCGAGGACATGGACACGCGACCGGAAACGATCTACGGCTGCCATGCAATCCGCGTCGAGCCGGTAGATCATGTTGTCGAGATAGTCCCGCGCGGCCGCATCCGACAGGCCGGCCCCGTTCGGCAGGGACGCGGGCAGGGGTCGGGCAATCGATTCCGCGAGGGCCTGTTCGAAGCCGGTTCGCACATCCGCCGGGATCGTTCGCCGGACGACCCAGCGCGCAAAGACGAACGGCAGGCGCAATCGTCGATACCACTCTTCACAGAGGTCGGTGCGTACGGTGAACGGTGGGTTCTGCACCATGGTGAGCGCACGATCCCCAATCGCCAGGTACCCGTCGTAGCCCTGTGGGTCGTCGCCCTGCTCGATCCGTACGTCACGGACGCCGGCGTCATCGAGCAGCAGACGCGCCAGCACAACCGAAGTGGCGCTTTCACCCGTGAACAGAAGCCGGGCACCGGATAGATCGTGGAACGGCCGCGAGGAAAACAGGAGCACGCTGCCTACGGCTCCCCGGCAGGCGATACCCCAGCTGCCCAGGGGCTCGAAGTCGTCCTCGAGCTCGAATGTGTCGACGATCGGGAGTGGAGCGCAGTCGAGCTGTCCCCCGCGTGCGAGGATGCCCAGACGTCGGGGCGATTCATCGACCCACGGTCCCCAGCGAGTCTCGTCCAGGGCGTGGTAGAATGGCAGCACGTTGAGATAGTGAATCCGTCCGGTTCTCATGCCGCCGCCACCTCCACGTCGTTGTACAACGCGTCGCGCTCCACCGGAGTCATCCCGGCGTCATGAATCATCTCCTCCAGTTGACCGCGCAGCAGCTCCACCGGGCTCGTGGCACCGGCCATGTGTGCGATCGTCTCCTTGCCGATGGTGCCGTCCACATCGTCGGCGCCGAAGTTGAGGGACAGCGTGGCCGGGGGGATGCCGGTCATGACCCAGTACGCCTTGATGTGCGGCACGTTGTCGAGCATCAGCCGGCTGGTGGCGACGATGCGCAGGTCGAGACCCGCGGGTGTCGGACGGTCGGCCAGGCCGGTATCGCCGGCCTGCAGCGAAAGCGGAATAAAGGACATGAACCCGCCGGTGATATCCTGCGCCGCTCGTACCTGCAGCATGTGATCAGCCACCTCTTCAGCGGTTTCGATGTGACCGTAGAGTAGTGTGACGTTGGAGCGGATGCCCATCTCGTGTGCGAGACGATGGATCAAAAGCCAGCGCTCGGCGCCGATCTTTGTGGGAAAGAGCGCCTTTCGGACACGCTGCGAAAGGACCTCTGCACCGCCGCCCGGCATGGCGTCGAGGCCCGCCTCCTTGAGATCGGCCAGCACTTCGCGCACGTCCTTCCTGGCCAGTTTGCCGAAGAAGTCCACCTCCACCGCCGTCCAGGCCTTGATCTGCATCTGTGGATACGCACGGCGAATCGCACGCAGCATGTCGAGATAGAATTCGTATGGCCACTTCGGGTGCAGTCCGCCCACGATGTGCACCTCGCGGAACCCGCCTTTGCACGCGTCGAGGATCTCGTCCATCGACATTTCGTAGCCTTTGGGTGAGTTGGGCCGCGCAGCGAAATCACAGAACGAGCAGGTCAATACGCAGACGTTGGTCGGATTGATCTGGCGGTTGAACACATACGTAACGCGGCGGCCGTATCGCCGCTCCTTCTCCGCGCTGGCCAGCCGGCCGAGACCGAACAGGTCGGGTGTGGTGAGACAAGCGATGCCATCCTGCAGATCGAGTCGATGTCCCGCGCGGACCTTTTCTTCGATCCGCTCGAGGTGGACGTCGCGGTTGGTCACTTCAGGTACGTGTCCCAGAGTCGTTCGGCTTCTTTCTCGGCGGCGGGGTCGAGTGTCAGGGCTGCCGGATAACCGGGTTTGAACGTGGCATCGATACCCATTTTACCCTCCCAGTGAGGTACTACTCCACGCATCTCGGCGTGCTGAAACTGGATATCCCGGGCCGGTTCGAACCGTGTAAACCAGCCCCAGAGCATGCGGGTCGGGTCCGCGGGGTCGATGTCGTCGCTGACCGCCACGGCCAGCCTGACGCCACTCAAATCAGGGGACTGAAGTAATTCGGCCAGAAGCCGCCGGGCAAGCTGCGTTTGGGTCTGAAACACCAGTACGCCGCCCCCGATCAGCACGTGTTTGCCGATGCGGTCGGCCCACTTCGACAGATCGGGTGGAGGACGTAAGGGCCCGTCGGGTTTCAATCGGCTCACGTCGATGAGCATCTTGCTGCCCTTGTGCGTGGTGCCGCTGGTAAAGTCGAGCGAGTCGTACGCGGGGTGAGGAATGAGGAGGAAGTCGTCGCTCGGATCGAATCGGGTAGAGATCGCATGCGCCACGGCCTTGAAGTCTGATGGATCCGTGTGTTCGTCCACGAGCACCAGACACTTGGTGAGACTGAACTGGCCTTCGCCCAGCAGTGCGAGTCCGGTTTTTCGTGCCTCTCGCGTGTACCGATTGGCCACCGATGCCACCGCGAGATTGTGAAAACCGGTTTCCATGTACGACCAGAGCGATCGGACCTCCGGGTGCATCAGCTTCAACAGAGGTGTCAGCATTTGCTGTACGGCGTCACCCAGCGTGGCATCTTCGAGTGGCGGCGGTCCGACGATGGTAGCCGGGTAGACCGCATCGCGACGGCGTGACACCGACTTGCTCTG
>JAUVRN010000381.1 GCA_030597645.1 Candidatus Zixiibacteriota bacterium | reverse complement strand
CCGGCATAGAGAGGGACTGAATCTGCCGCCCACGAAAGTACCGGGATGGGCGCAAGGCGGGCAACGCCTGGACCGACCGGATGCAGCCGGCCAGCATCGGCTTCATGGTGTCGCGAGGAAATTCAGCCATTGATGCAGGCGTGTTGACGTGAACCGCCTCGCCGCCTTCGAACGTCACCTGACCTGACTCGATTCCTTCGTAGAGCTCGATCAGGCTGTCGATGAAGGAGGCTCCTGCACCCATGCCTTCCAGGGCCTCTCTCACCTTTTCAGCCGGGACCTGGATGTGCTGCACGTCGCGTCCCAGCCCCTCCCCGATCTGCTGTGCCGCTTCAGCAAACGACATGCGTGTGGAGCCTTCGAGTTCCACTATCCGCCGGCCGGACTGCTCGGTGTCGAGCAATTGCTCGGCGGCCACGGTGGCGATGTCTCGCGTGGCGATCATCGGGCACATGGTGTCGCCCGACAGGGGCAGGTAGATGTGTCCGTTGGCCTTGATGGAATCAAGCGACGCGAAATTGTTCTCGTAAAACGACGCTGGACGCAGGTGGACGATGTGTTCCGCGACGACATCGAGCTGCTTCTCAACGTCGCACAGACCATTGATTGGGCCTGTAGCCGAGCCCAGGTGCGCACCAACGCTGGAGAGATTAACCACACGGCGGATCTTGTTTTCGGAGATGGCCAGCGCGGCTACCTTACCCACTTCGTTCTGCTGCGCCCGCAGGTCGGACGTGGCCGGATCGGCGGGCGTCAACCAGAACAGAGCGTCTACGCCCATCGTGGCCTCCACCACGAAGCGCTGATCGTCCAGAGTGCCCTGTCGTACTTCGGCACCCTTATCAACCAGCTGCTGCACCTTGTCCGGACTCCGCGCGAGAAGAATCAGATTGTGTTCCCCCTCGCTAAGGATCTCACAAAGGCGACGGCCGATGTTTCCGGTGGGCGCGGTGATGGCGATTCTCATGGAACTATTTCCCCTGTGTGTTGATGCTTCGACAGCGTACCGGGCTGCTAGCAACCCCCGTGCTTGGCGACGTGCTTTGCAGACGCCCGAATCAACTGCTGCAGCACCTTCATGTCGATGTCTTCGAGGTTCTTGACGTAGAGGCACGACCTCCCGGTCTTGTACTTGCCCAGCTTCTTCATCAAGGAATCGTATTTGGTGAATCCGGCCATGATGTAGAGCGTGAGGGCCTGGCTGCGCGGCGAAAACCCGGTCACGAACCAGTCACCTTCGCGACCACTGGCATACTTGTAGTGATAGTCGCCAGAGCCCACCATACTCGGGCCCCACATTTTGGGCCTGGCACCGGTGATGTCCTTCATGAGCTTGTTGACGGTCTTGGCGTCCTTACGCCGGGTCTCGTTGGCTACACTATTCAGAAAGGTCGCTACGCTAGCCTGTGTCCTCTTGGTCTTCAGCTCTGCCATGATGGTCTCCGCTGTGCTTCTACCCTGGTTGTCCGTCAGCGCGGGTGTTCGGAGAATGTAGGGATTGGCCGGCCGGGCGCAAGCCGTGGGTAATTGGGGATGGGGACCGCAGGTAAGACTGCGCCGGTTCCCGCACAAGCCCGGGCTACCCGCCCGGAGCCGCCAGGGCACCGGCCTAAAGTAGCATTCAATCCGTTCTCCCCAGATTCCGATACATAATGTGGAGGCAGACTATGGTCCAACTTCTCTCGAATTCGAGGCAGGCACGAACCGGCCGGGTGGTGACGGGGCAGGCACAGACTGAACGCGTGGTGACGAGGCAGGCACAGACCGAACGCGTGGTGACGGGGCAGGCGCAGACCGATCCCGTGGTCACCCAGGGCGCCCCGGGCGTGCTGATCGCTGACGACGATCCGGAGATATGCCGGCTGATTCGCGAGATTCTGGCGCAGGCAGGATTCAACCGCGTGTACGAGGCCCGCGATGGCTTGGAGTGCATTGCCGCGCTGCAACAGCACCCTGATTCTATCGGGGCCGTCATCCTGGATATAATGATGCCCAATCTCTCCGGTGCACACGTGCTCGAGCAGCTCGGGGGGGACAATCCGGCGCCGCGTTCCCTCCTGCTGATCTCAGGTCACGCGGACAGTCTCAGCGTTCTCGCAGACAAGTATCGCGACACGAAGCTTCCCTTCCGCGTGGAGACCCTCGGTAAACCGTTCGGGGCGGACGAGCTCATCGGCCAGCTCAAGCGCATGATCATGACCGAGGGTGGACCCTCGGCGCTGGTAGGCCTCGGCGCTCCACAGGTCGCTGCGACCAGTACGCTGCAACCACCACCCCCGCAACCGCCTCCGGCGATGCAACCCATGCAGCGCACCGTGGAGCACAGCGCTTCGGCTACAATGCCGGCTGATCTGAACAACCTGCGGAAGCAGCTGGCCACAGTGGAAGGTCAACTTGCCGGCCTCAACACAGCCGTGGCCCAGCTCAGGCGAGCCTTTGACGCGCTTTCACCAGGGTAGAGTCAGCCGCGCTTCTTAGAACTCATTTCAGAGTTGGCTTCTACTGCAATCGGCTGCAAGGGGCGCACGCCTCGTCTCCCGTTCGAAAGTTGAACACCGTCTCCCGCACACTCCGAATTAATTGCGCCAGACCGATACTCTCATGTGGAGGCCGCGATGAACCAACATGTACGGAAATCGCGGCAGGGCTCGGACTGTCGGGATACAGGGATATTCAAGAAAGCGGGCATCCTCGTCACCGAGGATGACACCTGCACCCGCGAACTCATACTGGACATTCTCGACCTGGAGGGTTACTCGGATGTGCTCCAGGCTGCTGATGGCGTAGAGTGTCTCAGCAAACTCAAAGAGCACGAAGACCGCATCCGCGCCGTGGTTCTCGACCTGGCGATGCCGCGACTGTCCGGCGCCGACGTACTCGAGAGCCTGGCGGAGTTGGCGAGGCCGCACCTGGCCATCTTGATGATAGCCGGACACAAGGAAAAGCTGTCCGCCCTGCAATCCCAGTATGGAGGGCTGGGTGATCACTTTTGTCTGGATTCGATCACCAAACCGTTCGAGCCGCCGCTCCTGGTGGAACGTCTCGAAGAACTGCTGGGCAAAGCACGTCGTCGCACGCAGGAACTCCAAGGCGACATGCACCACAAACTCCGCGAGCACGTCAGCCT
>JAUVRN010000089.1 GCA_030597645.1 Candidatus Zixiibacteriota bacterium | reverse complement strand
CTCAGGATCCAGCCCGGCCGCCAGGTAGTCGATGGCCATCTGGAGAATGCGATCCTGCATGCCTTCGGCCTTGTCGAAGTCCGCCGTCATGGCGTGCCAGTCGACGATGCAACAGTACATGTCGTAGTCGTTCTGAAGCCGGACCCAGTTCTTGAGGGCGCCCTCCAGGTTGCCCAGGTGGAGCTGACCGGTGGGCTGCATCCCGGAGAGAATGATCTTGCGGCCTGACGCAGAAGCGTCGCGGGTGCCTCCCGGTTCGCCGTCGGCTCGAGTATCGGTCGTGGGCACGTCGTCTGTCATGGCGAGTCGGTCGAGGTGCGGGCACAGCCGCACCGTGCCGCATACACGGATAGCCCCACCACTGCGGCCGGGCCCTATAGGCATTATGTGCCGGTCCCCCCTCGGACCGAAGACAATTAATCCAAAAAGAGGTAGGGACGCCAGCGATTATCGCTGATGCCGATGAAGCGTTGGATGAAAGTAATGTGATTGGGCCGGATGGCTCTTCCCCGCAGGGGCATGCGCGCTTCATCGGGTGTCCGGTTCCCCTTGCGATTGTTGCAGCGGTGGCAGGCGCAGACGAGGTTCTCCCAGGTGTCGCTGCCGCCTCGCAGTCTCGGCATGACGTGATCGACTGTCATCCGCCCCTCGGAGGTGCCACAGTACATGCACCGGTTGCCGTCGCGCTTCAGGATGTTGCGACGGCTGAGCAGGATGCGCTTCTGCGGCACCCGAATATAGGCCCCCAGGCGGACTACGGAGGGGAGCCGCCAGGACCGGTAGATGCTGTGCACGCGGATGCCGTCTGCGTGCTCGACCACTTCGGCCTTGCCCAGGAATACCAGCACGAACGCTCGCCGGGCACTGCACACAGACAGTGGCTCATAGTTCTGATTGAGGACCAGAACGTGGCGGTTGAGCACGTGCGTCCGGGGAGCTGGTGGGTCTACCTCCATGGCGACTGAATTCCAATGCTCGATTGGTTAGTGGCACCGTGGCAAACGGTCAACCGTAATCCCGTTGCCAGGCCATGAACCGCTCGCTCGTATGCGGAGGATCGAACTCTCGGCCAGTATGATCCAGCACGACGGGAATGCGCTCCCGGTAGCGCCTGTACCAGGTGGGCTGTGTGGAGATGTCCCGCTCGATGAACCGGAGCCGCTGGTGAAGCAGTTCGTCTTTGAGTTCGTCACAAAGCGGACAGTGGGCCGCCGTGTACATGACGAGTCCGCCTTCACGGCCGGCGGCCACCAGGCGTTTCAGCAACGCCGCAGCGTCGGCGACGCACTCATCAGCATCCGCCAGCCGGTTTCCCGGATCGACGCCTGAGGCCACGGCGATGACGGGCATGCCCGCGGCACGGGCGGCCTCGATGTCGTTGCGCGTGTCCCCCACCATCAGCGTATCCTGCCGCGTCGTGCCCAGAGCCGTCAGGGCCGCGATGATCGGAGCAGGGTCGGGCTTGATGCGCGCAGCGGAATCGGCGCCGACGATCACCTCGAAACAGCCGGCCACACCGAGGTGGGCCAGAATCTGCTGCGCGTTGTCACGGCGCTTGGACGTCACGACGGCCAGCCGGTGACCGCGCACCTCGAGCATGTGGAGGAGATCCAGGACACCCGGCAACAGGAAGCTGTCCGTGTGCATGCTGGCCATGGCCTCGCGGCGGAAGGCCGTTAGAAAATCGTCGAACGGAATCGCGGACAGCCGACCCACCGTCTGCTCGAACGGGTACCCGATGCGATTGCGAATAGCCGTGGCGTCCGCCGGTGCTTCACCGGATTCGGCCTGTGCACAATGAAACGCGCGAATCACGCCGGCCGAGGAGTCGACCAGCGTGCCGTCCTGGTCGAACAACCCGCAGAATCGCGTGTAGAGAGCCAGTGACATTCATACAGGAGTACGGTACGCAGAGTGCGGACGCAAGCGCGCGGCGCGTCAGAGGGATCCGATGTGCGTCCGGACGGCCCGCTGCACCTTTTCCGCGACCATCGCCACGCTGATTCGCGCCATGCCCCCACGGCGGTACTCCATGGAGACCGGGTACGGCTCGCCCTGGAAGCGCGCGTAGCCGTCCACGACCAGATCTTCGAACCGGCGATAGGGTCCGGTGCGGCGCGGATTGGTGTAGCCGTACAAGCCTACAACCGGCGTCTCCAGCGCCCGGGCGATGTGAAGGGGACCCGTGTCGGGACTGATGACCAGGCTGCTGCCCGCGAGGAGGCATACCAGGCGGCGCAGGTCGTCGCCCAGTTCGTCGCGCGTGCCGGCCCGGGTCAGACCGAGCACCGCCCGGGCGAGCTCCCGCTCGACGGCGGACGGTCCCCCCACCAGGATGGTGGCAAAGCCAAAGTCATCTTCCAGCATTTCGAGCAAGCGCGCATACCGCTCGGGAAGCCAGTTCTTTTCGAGCTTGCTCGTACCGACCACGACGGCACAGACCGGCTTCTTGAACGCCCCGAAGATCCGGACCTGCGCCTCACGCTCAGAGGGATTCAGTTCCAGCTTCCAGGTCACCGGATCGGACGCCACACCCATGCAGCGAACAAACTCCAGATACTGATCCTGAACATGCTGCGGAGGATGCCGGGGGATCCGGTGTGTGGCGAACAGCCACTGAAGATCACGCGCTCGGGCCCGGTCGAAACCCAGTCGCACCGGGGCGCCGCTGGCTCCGAACAGCAGGCCGGCCTTGAGGTATACCTGCAGGCCGATCACCAGGTCATAGCGTTCTTCCCGCAACAACCGCACCGTCCGGACCAGTTCGCCGACCAGATCCATGCCCCGTCGCCTGTGAAAGAGGACGAAGCGATCGACAGCGGGGTGGTCCTGTACGAGGAGATGAGGAACCGGCTGAATGACCCAGGTGATGTCCACATCCGGTCGATCCCGCTTCAGCGCGTTGACCACCGGTAACACGTGGACCGCGTCACCGATCGCCGATAACATGACGATGCAGACGCGTCGGGCGCGCCGCCATACCGCCCGTATCTCAGCGCACGTGTCGGGCATAGGCTTCCTCGAACGACGTCCACGCGTCGGCCGTCAGATTGCGGCCTGTGGCTTGCGTGAAACGACGCGCCGATCGCCGCAGCCTGTCGAGCATCGCGCGCCGCTTCCCATCGGAGAGCTTGGTCACGATTCGTGCCTTTTCGAGATCGATGACACACGACCGTGGCTCGTCCCTTTCTTCTACTAAAATATTCCTGAGGTTGAGGTCGGGATGGTAAAGGCCCACGCGATGGAGTCGTCCCACCAGGTCCCCGGTCGCGGTCATGACCTTGAGCTGGCGCGCCTTATCGGCCGCGGATCCAAACAACGCCTCCGACAGATCGCGTGTGTCGGGCAACCAGCGGCGTGCGATGTCACCGGAGTAGAAGATCCCTCGAGGATACACGCAGGCTGCCAGCACCTTCGGCGTCGGTATGCCCGCCCGGTCCAGGGTAGTGGCGATCCGGATCTCACTGAACGGCCGATCCGATGATCCGCGCAGAAAACGGCGGCCCGTCAACCCCGCCAGAAGACCGCCGTGATGAAGCTCGCGCACCACCGCATATCCGGCCGAATCCGCATCCGGTGGCCAGGGCACGACCCACAACGGCCGCCGGCCCTGGATCGTTCGCGCCTGCGGCTGAGCCCGCGCCCAGAGGAACAGGGATCCGGCACGTTCGAGAACGTCTTCCAGAAATTCGCGGGCGTCGGAGAGAGCCATGACCCGTGCGTTGCCGATCTGATACTCGCGATACCCGGGCGCCGGGGAATCGGAGGTCACCCTGCGTTCAGCCATCACGCGTTCCCGTCTGCTTCACGGCCATGTGCACTCGCTTGAGCACATCCTCGACATCGATGAGTTCCATCCGGCCCGCGCGTCCGCCCGTACCCTGCCAGCCCGAGCGCAGATCGTCCGCGTCGTAGTGGTACCGATCGACGACCAGGTGCTGTTCCTCGTACGGACCGTAACGGGCGGGATCCGTGTGCCCGTACAGACCGACCACCGGCACATGAAGTGCCCGCGCGATATGTACCGGCCCCGTGTCCGGCGCCACGACCACGTCGCAGGCTGACAACAGCGTGATCATGCGACGAAGATCCGGCCCCAGCTCGTTGCGTACAGGCACGCCCGCGCCTTGGACGATCGCCCGCGCCCGCTCGTTTTCCAGCTCGCCGGGACCACCGAGCAGTACGACGGTGGCGCCCAGCGACCGGTTCAACTCGCCGGCCAGTGCGGCATGGCGTCCCACGGACCAGTCCTTTTCGGGGCGTCCCGCCGTGGCGAACGTGGCCACACACGGACGGCCGTCCAGGGTCGACACGAACTGTTCACGCTGTTCGATCTCTGCTTCTGTCAGCGGTAGCCGCCACTCCACCGGCCGGATGGTGGCCCCCAGGACGTCTGCGAATTCAAGGTATTCATCCTGCATGTGCCGACGAGCCACGGCCGGCAGACGCTCGCCAGCCAGCAGCCACATGCCGTCGCGAGCCCGGTCCGGGCCAAAGCCGATTCTGCGTCCGGCCCGGGCCAGGACGACGGGCAGAAACCCGTGCAGATAGATCGTGAAGTTCAGCAGAACATCAAAATAGGTTGAGCGGAGTTCGGCCCGCAGTTTTCGGCCTGCAGACCAGCCGCCACCGGGATCGTAGGTGGTGACCCGATCCACGTCGGGGTGATCTATCAGCAGCGGTGCGCCCATCGGATGTACGATCCAGTGGATGTGGTGACCGGGATTCTGCCGCTTGAGAGCGCGGACGACGGCCAGCCCCCATACGATATCTCCCAGACCACGGAGCAGTACCAGACCGATGCGCGACGCCCCTGACAGGGGGCCTCTTCTCATGAAACCTCGGAATAGCACACGGCGCCGACGGGTGCAAGGCTCCATGAGCTGCTCAAGGATTGCACGCGCCCCGGGCGAGTGTGGCTCTGAGTTTGCTTTTGATACAGTGCGAGCGAACGCGGTTTCCCCGGCCAGGCGAAAACCAAACCGGTTCGGCCCGTTCCACATACGGGGGCGCCAGGGTGGTGCCCGGGAGGTCCGGAGGTGGTTACCGGGCCCGTGCGATGAGAAAAAAGTGCACGCCATTGCAACTAGGAGGCCCCTTCGGGCGTTAGAATGCTTAGACTAAGGAACGATTTGACCCGCATATCCCAGCACGCTAAGCATAAGCTCCCGTCCCGCCGAGGGTTGGAGGACAGATGAATAGAGGCCAAAGGATACGACTCGTGGCATCCGCGCTGACACTGCTGGCCATGGCGCTGTTGTGGGCAGTGGGATCGGGTGCAGCCCAGCCCAGTTCGCGCCCGCTGTACGTCCAGACCTCCAGCGACGACGCGCGCGGTGAGACGCTGGGCAGCAACCGCGAATCGCTTTACAAGAATATCAAGCTGTTCAACGATATCGCGTTCAATGTTGAAAACCGGTACATGGACGACGTCGATTCGCGTGACCTGATTCACGCCGGTATCCGCGGAATGCTCACCGAGCTTGACCCTTTCAGCGTGCTCATGGAGCGCAAGTCGTACGATCAGCTCATGGAGAACACGTCGGGCAAGTACCAGGGTGTGGGCATGCAGATCGACGTGCGCGGCGACACGCTGATCGTGGTTACACCGATCGAGGGCACGCCGGCATACCGCCTGGGACTGATGGCGGGCGACCGCATCGTCGCCATCGACGGTGAAACGACCGAGGGCATGACCACCGAGGACGCGGCTCGCAAGATGCGCGGCCCGGCCGGCACGACCGTCACCCTGACCGTTCGGCGACCGGGCATCAACGAATCCATGGACTACGTGGTGGAGCGTGCGGTCATCGAAATCAAGTCTGTGAACTACTACGGTGTTACCGATGATAACATCGGCTACGTCCGCCTCAACCGTTTCGCCGAATCGACGCATGACGAGCTGCGCGAAGCACTGACGGAGATGAACCGCCGAGACGTGGATGGTCTCATTTTCGATCTGCGTTCCAACGGCGGCGGCTTGCTGGACGAAGCCGTCCAAACGGCCAACTTCTTCCTGCCCAAAGAGCGGCTGGTCGTGTACACACGCGGCCGCAATCCGGACAGCGAGCAACGCTTTCATTCCAACCATGAGCCCGTGATCGACGACGTGCCGCTGGTGGTCCTCGTCAACGGCGGCAGCGCGTCGGCCAGCGAGATCGTCGCGGGAGCCCTCCAGGACTGGGACCGGGCCATCATCATGGGCCAGACCACCTTTGGCAAGGGACTGGTTCAGCAGGTCTTCTCCATCGGCGGACGCAATTCCGATGTCGCCCTCAAACTGACCACGGCCCGCTACTTCGTACCGTCCGGGCGGTCCATCCAGAAGCCCATCAACTCCGGACCGCACGATCACGCCGTGGAGGACGACACCACATTATCTGAGAACACGAACTCGTACTACACGGCGGCCGGTCGCCCGGTCGAGGGAGGCGGCGGCATAGTGCCCGACGTCGAGCGGCCGGTAGACACGTATGAACCGATCGAGATCAACCTGGAGCGACAGGGTTACTTCTTCAGTTTTTCGGTGGAGTATGTCTCCGCACACCCCGAGTTGACGATCGACTTCGAGCTGTCGGACGAACTGCTCGAGGAGTTCCGCGCCTACGTAGAGGGCAAGGACTTCGAGTACTCAACCCGGCTGGAACTCGAGTTCGAGGCGCTGCGTGAACGCATCGCCGACCAGGGCAAAGAGGAGCTGTTCGAGGAGGCTCTGGCTGACCTCGAGGCCATCGCCGCGGAGGACAAGGCCGACGACTTTGAGGAGAGCGAAGCGTATATCCGCCGTGCGATCAAGCGCAACATCCTCCGCAACAAGTTCGGTGAGCGGGGCGTGTACGAGCAGGTCATCCTACGCGAAGACCCGGGCATCCAGGAGGCGCTCAAACTGCTCCGCTCCAGCGACGACTACTCACGCCTGCTGTCCGGACCGGATGTACGCGAGCGTGATCGCGGCTGACAGTCGATTTGAACAAGAAGCTACGGGGCCCCGCCGTCAGGTGGGGCCTTTTTTGATTGAGGCAAGCCTCCATGTCGCAGTAGCCCCCGGCGGAAATCGCCTGCTCTCGGTGCGTGTTCGCTCGTGATTCACTGCAGCCTGCTAAGCGTCCAGTAACTGTCGCTCGGCATCCTTCAGGTGGGAGCCCCGCGAATGCGCCCCCCCCGAGTACCGTGGCCCGCTCAGCGGGGCGGCTTGGCCTGCGGCTTGGGCTGCTTGCGCGGGTCCTGCCTGCGCGGCTTGATCGT
>JAUVRN010000146.1 GCA_030597645.1 Candidatus Zixiibacteriota bacterium | reverse complement strand
TCTGTAGACGGCGACTCGTTGTGGGCCGCATTCGCCCTGGAACGGCCGGATGGGGGCGCCCCTGTGCTGCGGCCGGGAGCTGGCGGGACGGTGTGGGGGCTGACCGACGCTCGGGACCGACCGCGATTCGCACTGGTCGCCGAGAATGCGGGCGCCGTGCCCATGCTTCTGATCGTGCAGGACTCGCAACAGCGCGCGATCCGGCTGCCCGAGATCCAGGTCATCGCCGCCTACTGAGCCGAGAATGGGCACCCCCGGTACACGCTTGAGCCGAGAATGGGCACCCCCGGTATACGCCTGAGCCGAGAACCTGTGCCCCCGGCACGCGCTTGAGCCAGGAGCGTGCGCCCCCGGCACACATCCCCACTCCGATTCCGGTTGACACAGGCCCTTATCGCCGCTAAAATAGCGGTTTTTGGGAACCTATCGCTGGGGAGCAACCTCAAGGGCGTGAAGAACTTTACACCCAACCAAATACGCAATGTGGCCCTGTTCGGGCACCAGGGAGCGGGCAAGACAATGCTCGCCGAATCGATCCTCTATGTCACAGGTGAGACCACCCGCATCGGGTCGGTAGAAGAGGGCAGCACGGCCTCGGACTACTCGCCGGAGGAAATCGAACGCAACAACTCCATTCAGACCGGCGTGCTGCACGGCGTCTGGCGCGACACCAAGATCAATGTGCTGGACCTGCCCGGATTCGCCGATTTTTCGGGCGAGTGGGCCGGAGCAGCCACGGTTGCCGACATGGCTCTGATCGTAGTCTCAGCCCAATCGGGCATCGAGGTCGGTACGGAACAGGCATGGAGCCAGGCCGTTGTCTCGGACCTGCCGCGGATGTTCGTGCTGTCCAAAATCGATCGCGAAAACGTCGACTTCGCCGCCGTCGTGGCGGCCCTGCAGGCCCGTTTCGGTCCCCGTGCCGTGCCTCTTACCTGGCCGGTGAGCGAAGGTGTGACCGTCAAAGGTGTGGCCAGCGTGCTGACCGGCGAAGGACAGGCCGTCGACGACAAGGGCCAGCCCCAGAAGCTCGAGGTGCCGGCCGACCTGGCGGCGACCCTGGCCGAGTGGAAGGGCAAGGTGGTCGAAGCCGCCGCCGAAGCGGATGATTCGCTCCTGGAGAAGTTCTTTGAAGCGGGTGATCTGTCGCCCGACGAACTCCGCCAGGGACTGCACACGGGCATACTGAAGGGCGAGATTTATCCCATTCTCGCGTGCGCGGGTCCGTCCGCGGTGGGTACGCCTCTCTTGCTGGATGCCCTGGTAGATTTCGCGCCCTCCCCGGAGGCGCGCGAGAACTGGCAGGGCACGCATCCGGGCACCGAGGACCAGGTGCGCGTCAAGGCCGACCCGGCCGGTTCGTTTGCCGCGTACGTGTTCAAGACCGTCTCCGAACCTCACGTTGGCGAACTGTCGATCTTCCGTGTCGTTTCCGGCAAGGCGCACTCGGGCGTCGACGTGAGCAACACCACGCGTGACGCACATGAGCGCCTGGGGCAGCTCTCGATTCTCAACGGGCACAATCGCAAGGACGTTCAGGAACTGGGGGCCGGTGACATCGGCGCCACGGTCAAGCTCAAGCACACGCACACCGGCGACACACTGTCCAACGGCAAGGACGCCATCCTGTTTCCCACCCTCATCTTTCCCGAGCCGGTGATGCGGCAGGCCATCACACCCAATTCCAAGGGTGACGACGAAAAAATGGGGACGGGCCTGAGCCGATTGCGCGAAGAAGATCCCAGCTTCCGGCTGGAAGTGGATCCAGAGATCAAGCAGACGCTCATCTACGGACAGGGCGAGATGCAGCTCGACGTCCTGGTGGCCAAGCTCAAGCGCAAATTCGGCGTGGAGATCAACCGGGTGCAGCCGCGCATACCCTACCGCGAGACGATTCGCGGCAAGTCCGACATCCACTACCGCCACAAGAAACAGACCGGGGGCCGTGGCCAGTTCGGCGAGGTGTACATCAAGGTGTCCCCTCTGGCCCGCGGCGGCGGATTCGAGTTCGTCGACGCGATCGTCGGCGGCGTCATTCCCAACAAGTTCATTCCGTCGGTCGAAAAGGGCATCGTAGAGACGATGCTACAGGGCGCCCTGGCGGGATTCCACATCGTCGACATCAAGGTCGAGCTGTACGACGGCAAATACCACAACGTCGACAGCTCGGACATGGCATTCAAGATCGCCGGTTCCATGGCATTCCGTGACGGGATCCGGCAGGCCAATCCGATCCTGCTCGAACCGATCTACCACGTGGAAGTCGTAGTCCCCGAGGAATTCATGGGTGACGTGACCGGTGACCTGTCGTCGCGCCGCGGCAAGATCCAGGGCATGGAACCGGAAGGGCCGTTTCAAAAGGTCAAGGCACAGATTCCGCTGGCGGAGCTGTACAAGTACTCGAGCGATCTGCGTTCCATGACCCAGGGACGGGGCCACCACACGCGCTCGTATTCCCACTACGAAGAAGTACCCCGCGAAATCGCGGCCAAGATTGTCGAAGAGGCCGAGAAGGCCAAGGCCGAGGCCAGATCGTAGGCCCCGGAACGGGAGGATGCTGAGGATGAAACGCTGGCTGGCCGCTCTCATGTTCGTCGCCGTCTGCACACAACCTGCGGCAGCGCAAAAGTTCAAGGGTGACGTGGTTCTGACGTTGCAGGGTGGCATCGGCATTCCGGTCGCCACGTTCTCGCACGAATTCGGTACCGCGCCCGAGTTTATGGCTCAGGTGGAATATGCGGTGTCCGACGGCACGGCCGTGGGACTCCGGGGCGGATACCGTCAGTTCAAACCGAACGACGATGCGGTCTTGCGGGAATCCATGGTGATAACCAATTTTCTCGTGCAGGCCAAACGGCTCTTCACGCCGGACAATCGGTTCGGCCTCTACGCCGTCGGCGGCTGGGGCATCTACTGGTACAAGGAGAATTTTCAGAATGCCCTGTCCGAACCGGCATGGGGCGGCATGGCGGGCCTGGGGTTGCATTATGAGGCCAGCGACAAGGTATCCTTTATCGCCGAAACGACGTACAACGGTTTCTTCGCCAATCCGGACGGACTGGGCTACTTCAGCGTCAACATCGGCATGGCGATCGGCATACGCGAGGAATAGCACACCCCGACCAATCCCTCCAGGAGGCGGCCTGCGTCCGCCTCTTTTTTTTGGTGTGCCCGTTCGCGGCACACCGTGTATAATCGAAGCACGATCCTGTTCGCGAGGGGGAGTCGATCATGCGATTGCGTGCACTGGTATTGACAGCGAGTCTCATACCCGCCACGGTCTGGGCGCAGACGCCGGCGGAAGACGCCGTGGAATTGACGCTGGCCGTCGTCGCCGGCCTGGCCGGTCCCACCGGCGATGCCAGCGACGCGTACACCGCGTCGGGGTCTGTCGGCGGTGAGCTCGATCTGAAGCTGGCGCCGGTATGGGTGCTCACGGGCACGGTGGCCTACAACGAGGCGGCGCCGAGAGCGAGCTCCAACACCACCAAGACCACCATCCTCGAGCTGGGCGCCAGCGTCAAGTACATCATTTCACCGACGCCCACCAGCGATCCTCACATCCGCTTCGGCCTGGCCCTGTACAACCGCGATGTCGGCGGCACGGTCAAGGAAACCAACTTCGGGGTCAACGGCGGCGCCGGCGTCGATTTCAACCTGTCCGGGTCACGCCTCGGGTTTACGGCTACGGCCCTGTATCACAAGATCTTTATCACGAGCACGTCCAGAAGCAACCCGGACTGGCAGTACTTCAATCTCTGGGCTGGCATACGCGTACGAATCATCTGATCTGCGGAGAGCGGGTATTGCTGTACGCGGTCCAACCCATGCGCAAATCGTATTACGCTCTGATCGTCGTTCTGTGCCTAACGTGGGCCGGTACCGCCTGCGGTCAGTTCATGAAGAACGAGTTGGTCCTGTCGGCCGGCGTGGGACTGGCAGATCCCACGGGCCAGTTCGAGGATGAGGTCAAGACGGGCCAGGACGCCATGTTCTCCGCCGGCCTTTTCCTCAGTCCCAGCTGGGTACTGGCCGTGCGCGGCACCTACGCCGCCTTCGATGCCGAAGCAGTCACGCAGGTCAATACCGGCCTGCAACGATTGAGTTACTTCAACGCCGACGTCGAGGCCGGCCTGATGCTGTATCCGGAGTCGTGGTTCACACCGTACATTTCCGGCGGCATCGGCATCGGCCTGGAACGAAGCTGGTTCGCGACCGGCACGGGCGCCGAGCAACCGACCGATGTACTCCGGGTCGGCATGACCGGCGGGGTCGGCATCAGCGTTCACCGTCAGCTAAAGCGGTGGAGTCTGTTCACAGAGCTGGTGTACCACCACTATCCCACGGAGGGCGGATCCCGCCAGTTCGTGAGGTGGACGACCGGCCTGCGGCTGTCCTTCGGCGGCAGACCGTTCTAGCCTCTTTGTCCCAGGAACGCACGGCGTAAACCGCCTGCGGCGTCCGCGGCAGCCTGCGCAGCCAGCGTTCACGGTTGCCGTGGGAGATACGCAGGCTCATATTACATCCCGTCAAACCACGGACGTCTAGAACGGAGGACGCTCAGCATGTCCGGCCATTCCAAATGGTCTACCATCAAG
Organism: Candidatus Zixiibacteriota bacterium; assembly: GCA_030597645.1. Taxonomy (GTDB): domain Bacteria; phylum Zixibacteria; class MSB-5A5; order JAUVRN01; family JAUVRN01; genus JAUVRN01. Next base: position 1,211 of record JAUVRN010000146.1, on the reverse strand, counting down.
AGAAAGAAGGGCAAGCTCGACGCCCAGCGCGGGCGGGTGTTCACCCGGCTGGGCAAAGAGGTTACCATCGCGGCCAAAGAGGCGGGTGGTGACGCCGATTCCAACCCGCGCCTTCGCACGGCCGTGGAGAACGCCAAGAAAGCGAACATGCCCGCGGATACCATCAAGAAGGCGATCCAGAAGGGCACCGGTGAGCTTCCGGGCGTGACCTACGAGCAATCCACCTACGAAGGTTATGGTCCGGGCGGTGTCGCGATGTATATCGAGGTGCTCACCGACAACAAGAATCGGACCGTCGCCGAAATCCGGCACATCATCACCAAGCACAACGGCAACCTCGGCGAGAACGGCAGCGTGGCCTGGATCTTCCAGAAAATCGGCCAGATCACGGTGCCGGAGGGAAGCACCGACGAGGATACCCTGATGAGGACGGCCCTCGACTGCGGCGCATCGGATGGCGCCAGCGAGGACGGGCAGTTCCTGGTCACCACCGAGTTCGCACAGCTGTACGTGGTCAAGGACGGTCTTGAAACAGCGGGCGTGGAGGTCGGCGAAGCGGTCGTGACCATGATCCCCCAGAACACGGTCAAGCTCGAGGGCAGGTCGGCGGAGCAGATGCTCAAGCTGTTCGAAGCGCTCGAAGATCACGACGATGTGCAGAGTGTGTACGCCAATTTCGACATCGATGACGACATCATGGAGCAGTTTGAAGCCTGACCGGGTCCTCGGGATCGATCCCGGCCTCGTGGCTACCGGCGTGGGGATCGTCACGTTCGATGAGCACGAGCGGCCCCGCGCCCTCTATTCCGGCACCATCCGGCCGCCGCGCGGCGAGACGATCGCGAAGAGACTGTACCATCTCCAGATCCGAATCGGTGAGGTGATTTCCGAGTTTCAGCCGGACTGCGTGGCCGTGGAAGAGGCCTTCTACCACAAGAACGTCAAGTCGGCCCTGACCCTCGGTCAGGCGCGGGGGGCGGCACTTGCCGCCGCGGCCGCTGCCGATTTGGACGTGATGGAGCTGTCGCCCAAAACCGTGAAGCAGGCCGCGGTAGGCACGGGCGGCGCAGCCAAAGAACAGGTGGCTGCCATGGTGGTGGCGCTTCTGCAACTCGACAATCCTCCTGACTCTGCCGATGCCTGCGACGCGCTGGCCGTGGCCCTGGCTGCGCTGCACCGGCGCGCCATACCCGCGCAGATCCGCTCATGAT
>JAUVRN010000114.1 GCA_030597645.1 Candidatus Zixiibacteriota bacterium | reverse complement strand
GCGGACGACGCGGACCACGATGTCAAAGTGCTACTGGCGCAGTCGTTCAACTGCGGCGTCGCCGCTCTGGAGAACTTCGACCCGGTACCCGCTGCGTTCCAGAGCGGGTCCCAGTCGTTTGCCGACGATCTCCTCGTCGTCGACGATCAGTATCTCAAGTTCAGCTTCCATTGTTCTTTCCGTTCAGGTTGCCGGCGCCTTCTCCGGACTGACCAGTAGTGAGGCCTGGACCTGGCGCCGGTGCAGGTAGGCCTTGAGCACGAAGAACATGATGATCGATGCACCGCCTATACCGCTGGCATAGAGCAGAGCCTTGCTGGCCATGGCAAAACGGCTGTCCAGGCCCGGATTATATTCGAGCAGACCGAGCTGGCGAAGATACACCGGCATGTTGATGGCGCGGCTGACGACACACAGGAGAATGATGCACGACGTCACCAGGCGGATGATGACTTCTCTGACGACTTTCGTGCCGTACGCGCCCAGGTGAATACCGACCAGGGAACCGAGGAAGAGCAGCATCGTGAGCCGCAGGTCCACCATGCCCTGGAGTCCGTAGTTGAGCGCTCCCCAGGCGCCCATGAACTGTGCCAGGAACAGCTCTGTGCCTGCGGCCACCTGGGCCGAGACACCGAAGACATAGATCATGGCCGGCACACCGATGAATCCGCCGACCCCGATCGTTCCCGCGAGATACCCGGTAGCCAACCCGCAGATCAGGATGATCCAGAGCGACACCTTTACGTCGGCTACCGAAAAGTTGATCATAGGAGGCAAATGCAGGCGGCCCAGGAAATTGACGATCTTCTGCGACGGCCGGCTGTCCTCTGCCTTGCGGGAACGCATGATGTCCCGAAGCATGGAGATGGACACGATGGCGAGCACTACGACGAACACGACGCTGATGTACAGGTTGGCTCCGGCCCCGGTGCCGCCTTCCTTGTCCATCGCACCCATGAGCTTCATGACCCAGACGGCCAGCGATATGCCCACCGCGGCTGTGATCAGCATGAACGTGGCCAGCTTGGTGTCCACATGACCCATTTCGCTGTGACGCCGGGCTCCGATCATCGCCTTGCCGAACTTGTGGGTGATGTTGCTTGCCACCGCGATGTTGCCCGGGATACCGAGATTCATCATGCCCGGAGTCATGAAGAAGGCGCCACCGCTGCCGATGAAGCCGCTCAGTACACCGCCGATGAACCCGAGCATGATGATCTGGGCCATTTCGATCAAGTTCAGGTCGTGGAAGCTCCCGAGTAGGAATTCTGGCATCAATGGCTCCTCACTCGAACCTGAACAGCCTGAGCAGGTAGCGACCGAAGTTGCCGTACACGTACGCGAATGCCGGCACGAAAGCCAGTAGTGCCGCCGTGCTGAGTATCCGGTGGCCGGTCCCTTCCTGGCTCATGAACGTGAGTACCTCGGTCTGATGAGTGAACACCAGGCCGAACATCAGCGCGGCGATCGCGCCGTAGGCAAGCAGCCTCAGCCACTGTGCGGGGCCGAAGAGGTACTGTGTCTTCAACTCATCGGCGCCGATGACCGGCACGCGCAGATGGTCGGAGAGGTAACTGACCATCTCTCTGGAGAGCCGCTTGCGGACCGAATCCACCTTCGACATGAAGACGTCGCCCACCACGATGAGGCTGTACGGAGCGGTGCGATCGAGGCTCTCGAGTAGCGTTCTGGCGTCGCCGGACATGATACGAACGCCGCCGGCGCGACCGGCCGCAATCAAGCGCGCCCGGGTATGTTTGAGGTCTTCGTCGGGGCATTCTACATCTTCCTGTGAACCATCATCGAGAATACCGCCGTTCTTCGTCACGTCCTGCAACCCGCCACGGCTGTCGACATCCATCTCAACCTCTCCGGGAGGCTTCCCTGGACCTTCCTCAAGCTGCACCAGTTCCACCGCCGCGTTCCACTTGCCGGCGATCTCAAGGATCTGCGCTAGCGACGCGCACTTGGGGTCGAAACACTGCTGGACCCAGAGCAGACTGGTGGTGGCCATCGTGCAGAGAAGCTCTCGCACACCATCGATTTCATGGAGCACGTCGGGAATGGATCGAGCCTTCTGCTGTTGGCGGGGCAGGTAGGTCACCGACCCGCGCCCGCAATCCGCTTTGCCCGTGACGCTCCGCTCCCCCGTGTGTGGATCGGCGCCGCGGGCGAGCCCACACCGGGAGGCCAGCCGGAGCTCCTCAATCACCCGGTGCGTGGCGGGTGTGACCTGAAACTCCGGAAGCTGGGCCATGGACACCAGGGACGAAGCCGCATTTTCCACACTCATGTGGGACAGGTTGATGACCGTGTCGTAATGGGCCGGATCTTCCCAGTCGATGTTGTACAGCGTCCGCACCCAGCGTCGTCGGTCCTCGTCGACCTGCTCGTTGTATCTGCGTGCCTTCTCCCGGCTCAGGTGGAGCCGCTGCATGACCCACTCCACCCGCCGCTCCGGGTTCTGGATGGTGCGTATACGCAGCACGTTGGTGACGCCGGGAAGACTCAGGTGGGCAGTGCGCCCGTGGTAGACCAGGCTTTGTGTAAGCGCCCGTTCACATATGGTCGACGTGACGAACGACGTGTATCGCCGACGTTCGCGGTCGAGCTGTTCGCTCATGGGCCGACGATGCGCGACGGCCATCTCCAGCTTGCCCACCGCGATGCCGGCCCCGGTGGCCGCGTCCATCAACTCCTCGCGGGACAGGCAGTCGTATCCGAGTTGGGATGCGAGTTGTTCTGCGAGGTTCTTGCCCCCGGCGAACGTTCCCCTGGAAATACAGACGATCTGCACTTCCCGCCCCCTTCCGGTGATACACTTTGGTAGGGCATTTGAGGACGGTAAGAAGTCCGACCGGTTGCGATATCAGGCCGCCACGAAAATGCCGCAGACAGCCCCCGGTGTGGGATCAATAGGTGTACTCACAAGATACGCCGGGCATGAACAGCGTCAAGGGGAAGGAGCAGCACAACCACGAGGTTTGGCCACCGTCCCTGAGTTCATACGTACAGCCCAGATAATGAAACCAAGCTCCGGAAATACCGTATGGTCAGTCGACGGGCGGCCCGCTCGGCTCCACATCACCCCGGGGCCGAATTTGACTCCATGCTCACGCTCCCCGGCGTGTCGTCCGCGAGCAGGTCGTGTGTCACAGTGAGGTACACTGTGTCTGGTCACTCACGGGAGTAGCACAATGAAGACCTTCGTAACGGCTCTATTCTGCCTCTGCCTGGCCGGCTCCGTCTCGGCTCAGGCGGACATTAGCAAGGAATTCTCCGTATCCAGTGGTGAATTGCTGGATATTCATCTCCGCGCCGGCGGCTCGATCGACATCGAGGGCTGGGACGAAGATCGGGCTACCATCGAGGTCACATTCCGGGGCTGCGATCCCGACGACTTTGAATTCGACATCTCCAAAGGCCGCTCCGGCATAGATATCGACTCCGACTACCGACGCCGGGTGAACCGGAGCAACATCAGGGTGAGCGTCATGGTCCCAAGGAAGTTCGATCTCAAGCTGAAGACGTCCGGGGGCGGCATCGCCATTGCCAACATCGAAGGGAGTATTCGCGGCACCACAGCAGGCGGTGAATTGGATCTCCGTCACCTGGCGGGCCAGATCGATCTGACGACCGGTGGTGGCGAAATCACACTCAGGGACTCCAGATTGGATGGTGAGGTCAAGACCGGCGGCGGACCGGTCCTCGTTGAAAACGTAGAGGGTGATATCCACGCGACCTCGGGCGGCGGCAACGTGGTGTACAGGGATGTCACAACACCCGATCGCACGTATCCTGATGGTCTCGTGTACATCAGAAATGCCGGCGGAGATATCGATGTGGATGAGGCTCCGAACGGTGCGGATGTATCCACCGGCGGTGGCGACATCTGGATTCGCTCGGCCAGGGGACTTGTGGAGGCACGGACGGGTGGTGGCGATATCGAGTTCGGTGCGGTAGCCGGCTCCGTGGAAGCCACGACCGGGGCGGGGGACATCGAAGTGACGATCATAGCCAATCCCGACGCAGATCACCAGGACGTGTCTCTTCGGACAGGCACCGGTGACGTCACGCTGTATGTGCCGGAGAAGCTATCGATGGACATTGAGATCGAGCTTGGTTTCACCAAGGGGTACTCGGGCAGGTACAAGATCCGAAGTGACGTCGAGCTCGAGCAGGAGACCACGGATACGTGGGATTATGACCACGGGAGCCCACGCAAGTTCATCTATGGATCGGCTACCGTGAGCGGTGGTAAGAACCGCATCCTAATCCGGACGACCAACGGGAATGTAGTCATCAAGTACCACAACAGAGATTCGACGTTGTGAACTGAAGGTGTCCTGGGGCGCGCCACGGCTGATCGAGCACCCATCGTGGGCACAGGACCTCGGCATCCTGTACAGAGGTAGACAGACACAGACTACCGACTCACATTGAGTCGGTCACATCGGTCAACCTGAACGGGTAGAACGACGGCGAGTAGAAGGACCGGTCTTCCAACAGTGGATAGTCTGTACCAAAGTACGCATTGAGAATTACACGGAAGCTGTTTACCGGACTGATGGATGAATAGAGACCGGTCGAGTCGATGCCGGGAAGATAGTATGCGTTGAGGCTTGGGAAACGTTCGTGAATGTCGGTGTGTTCCAGGCTGATCTGATGATACTGCTTGCCGGATCCATGATCGCCCTGAAGGATAATGACGGGCGGGTTGTCGCGTTGTGAAGACAGGAGCGTGTCGAGGGTCTGTGTCAGCAGGCGGTTGAGCACGAGAACCTGGTCCTTGTACCCGCGCACATACTCGCTCCACGAGCCACCTTCCACGATGTAATGTGAACCGTCGGAGAGACTGAAGGGTCGGTCCGGCTGAGATTCGTTCCCGTCCGCGTCCCACAGGAAAGGCGGATGTGGGCACATGATGTGAGCGAATACGAAGTGGGGTTCATCTACGTCACCCAGGCGGGGCAGCCGATCCAGGGTGAACAGGATACGCTCCCTGGCGCGTCCGTACCCGGCGATGCCCGTGACCCAGTCCTCCAGGGGCGTGGTCTGAATCAACGTCAGGGAGAATTCGGACAGATCATACCAGGGGCCAAGCACGTAATCCGCCTGCCACATCTGGGTCAGATCGTAGGCCGTGTAGAACGAGACGATCGAATAGTCATACCGCTTGAGAAACCGAAACAACCGATTGTCGTCGTAGAGTGTCTTGAGTCCGGTTCGATCGCGTGACTTGCGATCCCACGTCGCCAGGTCATCCAGGTACTCCAGGTTGAGGCTGGACGTCAGCGAAAGTTGTGTCTGGCTGTAGTTGCTGCAGCTGCTGTCGGCGACGTAGAAACCCATGCCTTTCAAGCGGGAGGGGAAGTCGTAGCTGTCATAGTTGAATATCTCAGCCAGCACATCGGCTCGGCCGTAACCGTCGAGCGCGATGTAATAGATGTTGGGCGGCCTGGTGTCCAGAGGGGCTGCGTCCGCCAGCGATTCGGGTGCTCTCTCAAGTACTGGGCGGTTCGCGAGCGCCCATCCTGCCAGCCCGATCTGCAAGACCACCAGGACGAGACTGATCACGTTGGCGAGACCCGTTACCTTGATCAGGGCGTGGTGAGTGACCAGGGTGGCAACGATCACGGCGATCACGATCAGGCCGAAGCCGTACGCGATGATCTGTACGTACGCCGGCATGGCATCGGCAAGGTGCTTCCACGAGAAGAACCATATGACGATCACCGAGATGATCAGCGCGGTCTTGCGCACGTTTCGGATGGCCAGGTTTAGAATGACTATAAGGAGGATGATGGTGACGAGCACCACCACGATCGGTCCGATGATCTGCCGCAGCGGCACACGGTAGGCGTTTTGTGCATACAGGAACAGAATGGGAAAGAGCCCGAAGAGATACGGATGCCACGGCCGGGTCTTCACGTAGTATGGCTCCGGCGCATCAGATAGATGGACCTTGTGCTGTCCCGGAGAGGCTCGTGGCGGGCGATCTGGTAGTGACGTGTGAACGCCCTGCAAAAGTCGTCCTCACTGTAGTCGTCAAGGATGTCCTCGCGTGACGCGAGCATGCGCTGCACCTGTGAATCATCCTTGGGTACGAACTCGATGATGAGCCACTCGCCCAGTCGGGCCAAGAACTCGGCCGTCATCCCGAACGGGACGTTGTTTCCTATGGTCAGGTGGTGGAGCAGCGCGAGCGCCATGACCAGGTCGACCGGTCCACGATCCATCAGCGATCTGCGCTCCGCGGTCGCCCATCCGATGCCCGGGCTGGGATTGGACAGGTCACAGAGCAGAGGCAACAGATTCGCATCGCCATCTCCGGTAACCTGTCGCCAGTTCTTCTCCACGGCTACCGGATCCACGTCAAATGCGACGGTGAACACGCCCGTCTCTGAGATCAGCCGACTGTAGCGCCCGTCGTTTGCTCCGAGATCCCACGCCGTGGGGGGCGCGGCTCTCTCCGCCATCGTCTTTACCCATTCGGCTTTGTGATCGGCTGCGACATCCGAATAGTTGGTGTCCTTGTAATACTCACCCCAGGTGGTGGCCGGTGGTTCCCACCGCATCTTATCACAGCATGATCGAAGGCTGTCCAACAACCCCAGCAGGGCCCTGCGACTCATGGT
>JAUVRN010000419.1 GCA_030597645.1 Candidatus Zixiibacteriota bacterium | reverse complement strand
CTCGCCCAGGGCGACCCCTGTGCTGGTCGGCCTGGTCTGCTCGATGGCCGCGTTGCTGGTGTGGGCCGGGTCGCCGCTGTCCACCAACCACCTGGAATGGCCCCGCGAAGAGTATCGCTGGTCGTAGCGGCTGATCGCGCGTCCGGAAGAGTGGGCAAACCTGGACACGCTGGAGGGCGAAGCCCGCCCGCGCTATTCAGACGTCTTCTGGAAGCGCCGGGACCCGACGCCCACGACCGATCGCACCGAATTCAAGGAGCAGTTCGAAGAACGGGTCGACTTCGCCAGAGCGCGCGACAGCGTCCGCGGGCAGCCTTAGAAGGGGACGGCGACCACCGAGATCTACACCCGGTTCGGTGAACCCGACGAACGCATCGATTCCTCCTTCGACGCCAACTACGAGAAGTGGTACTACTACACGCTCAACCTGAAGTTCATGTTTGGCGGTGGCGTCGAGGGGTTGCGACTCCGGCCGTTCGTCGAGTTCAACGGGCGTGTGCAGTCCTTGCCCGAGTACAACGACTACCGGGTGCGCATGGAGAAAAGGGGGGTGCTCTACTCGCCGCCCCTGGGTGAGGTGGCCGTGGATATGGCTTTGGATTGGTACCCGTTCCGGCGCGAGGACGGTGACTACGACGTGTACGTGGCCTGCGCGATCTCCACGCGCGCCATCGCCAAGCGCACGCGGGACCGAGGCGGCCAGCTGCGGTACGTCACCCGGGTCGTCGCGTTTGATTCGCTCCTGACCAACCGGTGGCGCGACAGCGCAGTCGTAAACGAAGTGATTCCCCGGATCGCCAGCGATGCCCGTGCCCAGAACGCCTGGCGTACGGTGCTGCCGCCCGGGTTCTATGTTGTGGCGGCCGAAATGGATGACGACCAGAGCGGTAAGCGTGCGGTCAGCACATTTGATGGCTGGCTCGTGCCGCACGCCTCTTCCGTCGAGCTCGATCTTTCACCTTTAGTCATGGCCGCCGAAGTCCGGGAAGTCACGGAGGACGCCGGTCCGTTCGTACGTAACGGCAAAGAGATCGTGCCTCAGACGGGTAACGTATTCAAGAGCCACCAGGACGTCGCGTTCTATCACGAGGTCTACAACCTGCGACCCGATTCGGCCGGCCTCTGCCGGTATCACGTCGAGTATGCGCTGTACGACGAGGGGCGGCGCGACCGGACCACGCTGATGGCCCGCGAGTACACGTCCACAGAAACCAGCACGTACCAGGCGGGCCTCATCCCGCACGATCGCGTGGAAGAGGGTACCTATATCCTCGAGGTGGCGACCACCGATCTGGTCGTGGACGTCACCAGGACGGCGCTGGTGCGCATGCGCATCGAGTGACACCGCCTCTTTTCGGGTAATCCGCACCGGCCGGGCCGGCAGAATTGGCCGTTCGGACTGCCGGGCCGCATCGCCCGGCCGCGATGTTCTCACCTCCAACATCTAACACTGTAAGCGCTTAGCCTGTATCTGACGCCACCGGCATGGCCGTTGCATGCCTGTAACGCGCCATGACACGCGGAATTGCAGACGCAGCCAGCGCCATGGGGGCTCGTTCCCGCCCGCACGATGCCATGTGCGCCCCGGCACCATCATCGCGGCCGTGGTCGCGGATCCCGGTCTCTGCCGGGTGAACCCGCAGGAGGATACGTACCATGCGCAAGTGGCTCTGGATACTTCTGGTCGTCGCCATCGCCGTCATGCTGCCCTATTCGCTAAAGGCGCAGGATCGGATGTACATCGATACGGCTTCGCTGTTCATCGACTAACATGAGACTGCTGCCCCTTCTCGGAACTCGGACGCAGGACCCGCAGGTCAGGGCGGCCCGCATGCCATCGTACCCGGAGGACCGGTAGCATGTGCGCCGAATGGAATGCGGTCGCAACCGAGCTGGTCGCGTGTCTCAAACGCCAGAGGGAGCAGTTCCGCGTATTCCTCGAGCTGCTGGCCCGACAGCACGACGCCCTGGTGTCCCGCGACACGGAGTCTCTCGATCGGATCACTGCCGAACAGGAACGCGCCGTCGCGCACTCCCGGCAGATTGAAGACGAGCGAAGGGATCTCACCTCACGCCTGGCGCGTCTGGGTGAAGGCCTCACCGAGGCGGGGACGATCTCCGACATCACGCGTCTCGTGGAGGCATCCGAGGCCACTGAACTCGCGCAGATTCAGACACAGCTACAGAGTCAGCAGAAGGAGATCGAACGGCGGGGCCGGCTCAACGCCGCCCTGGTCGAGTAGTCTGTGTGCTGCACGGGGGAGATCCTGCAGTGGATCCCGCGGGCGGCACGACCCCGGCCCACAACATCGCCCACGTGAATACGCCCGACGCTGGCCGCCAGAATGTGTTGCTGGGCACGACTATGCTGCGGGATTTGCCGGATGGTCGCCGGTCGCATGGGCGTTTCCATGTTCGATTCCCTTTATGTCACGGCGGATCGCATTCAACTCCATGCGCTGGTGGCCGATAATCACCAACAGGACATCGTCGCGGGATGAACTGCCGCCGAAAGCGATACGGAGATCGCGCAGGCGCTGGCAGATCTGGCGGAAACGCTGGCGATGCCGGACGGCCGCACGACCCTGAAGAGATATTGGGACTAGGTGGTGGCCACCACAGGCATGCGAAGCATGGAAGCAGCCGAGGAAACGGAGACGCAGACACGCGTGGTCAGTCCGTTTGAGAATCAGCGCCGGTCGGTCGAGTGCGTATCGCTCGACGAAGAACCGGCACGCATGATCAATTACCAGAATGCCAACGAATCCGCGGCGAGAGGGCTCACATCCAGGGACGAAGCCAGCGACACGATGATCAATGGAATGGGAATCGTCGGTCGATGATCGTCTGAG
>JAUVRN010000087.1 GCA_030597645.1 Candidatus Zixiibacteriota bacterium | reverse complement strand
CCGCGCGACTCCGGCCTGCATGTTCCCAGCCGACCTTTGGCCCCCGCGTCTCTGCCTCCGGTTTCTCCACGCGATCGAGTCGGGCGAGCATCTTGCGGCGCGATTGAGCCTGCTTGGTCTTCTGACCCGCGATGTTGCGGCGGATAAAGTCCTGTGTGCGGTCGATGAACTCCCGCTGACGTTCGAATTCCCTGAGCGTCCTCTCACGCTCCGCTTCCCATTGGGCGCGGCTCGACTCGAAACCACCCTTGAATGCCTTGAGCGTCTTCGCCAGCAGAAAGGCCGTGCGGTTGGTACTGCGGTTGAGCAGCACCCGATCGTGTGCGACGATCACCACGGCACCGTCGAAGCGCGCCAGGTACGACTCGAGCCATTCCCGCCCCTCGAGGTCGAGGTGATTGGTCGGTTCGTCGAGCAGGAGTACATCCGGTTCGGTCAGCAGCAGGCGTGCCAGTGCGGCCCGGCACTTCTCACCGCCCGAAAGCGACTGCGTGGCCACATCCCACTTGCTCTCATCGAGACCGACGCCGTGCAGCGCGCGGCGGATCTTGTAGTCGTACGGTTCGTTGGGATCGGCGTGCTCGAAGACCCCTTCCATCTCAGCGTACAGGGGGAGCGTGCCCGAGACGCGCTCGGACTGCGGCAGATAGCCGACGGTTACGTCCCGCGGCTTGTCGATGAGCCCCGAGTCGGCCGTCCATTCCGCGGCCATGATGCGAAGCAGCGTGGATTTGCCCGAGCCGTTGGCGCCTACGAGGCCGACGCGGTCGCCCTTCTGCAGCGTCAGGTCGACATCCTGCAGAACAACGGCATCGCCGAAGGACTTGTGGACGGAAGAGAGATTGAGGAGTATCAAAGCGAGCCTATACTACACCAATGGGTGGCAGGGCATGTGGTCAGGCAAGAAGGCCGAGCTCATTTGCTACACCGCGCAGTTTGTGATCCAGAGTAAACAGGTACGTTCCCGATAGAAGGGCCGACACCAGAAGGTGCGAGTCGACCCAGCCGATGCCTCGTCCGTGAAGCTGTAACGACTCGATCGTTCCCATCACTTCCTCATCGGTTGCCACCTCCACCCGCCCCAACTCGCGCAGCTCCCGCAGTACCGCGTGCCGGTCCGGCATCGTGCCCAGGGCCAGTTCACCGAGTACGAAAGGATGGCAGACTACTTCGCTGCTTCGCAGCAACGTATCGAGTCGCGCATTCCCGTTGACGAAGTGGTCAATCCAGACCGACGTATCGACGAGTGTCATCACCCTTCAGGCATGCGCCGGCGCGGAATCGATTGCAATCCCTTCTGCGTACCGCCGAGTTTCGCCAGCCGGATTGCGGCCTGGTGTGCGATCAGAGACTCGAGCCCCAGGCGGACGAGGGTCGTTTTCTCCTTGATGCCGGTCAATTCAGCGGCTCTGCGAATCAGCTCGTCGTCTATGTTAATGGTCGTTCTCATGGCCAGCAATATGCATTAGATATGCATATCTGTCGACACGTATCATATGCATCAGGATTGGGCGAACTGTCATTAAACCATTACCACAATTACAGTTATGCTGCTAGTGCCGGCCTACTGGATCGGCTTCGAGTTCAGAACGGCGCGGCCAGGCCACGAGCATCTCCGCCACCAGGAACAGCAGCGCCAGTATGACCGCCGGGTACCAGAGATCGATGCCGACACGAGCCTGGGTGATCTGGTTGTCGATCGGACCGTCCGTGTCGAGTTCCGCGAACTCAACGGCACCAAGCACCATGTCCCAGTCCTCGACGGGCGACAGCTCCAGCTCCAGCGGGTCGAGGTTGGCGGCGAAGTAAGCAGCAAGGACATCGTCGCGAATCAGCGAGTAGATGCCTGCCCATTCGAGGAGCGGCAGCTTGAGAGAGCCGCCCGGCAAAGCCGACGTATCGGCGTCGCTGTTGACCCACTGCCAGACACCGTCCCGCTCTGACATGCCCGCCGGACGCTCGCCCACCGTGACATAGGGTTCGGTGGTCAGCGCGCCGCGCCGCGCCACGTAGGTCGCCGCGGACTGGGCCAGCGGCACGAAGATCGGATGGTAGAACAGATCGCTCTGATCGGGGTGGGCGAAGCCGGCCAGCATAAGTACACGACCGCGGCCGTACTGCGCCTCCAGGAGTGCAGGTGAGCCGTCCGAAAACCGCTGCCGTACAAACGGCGATTCGACCGGCGTCAGCCGAGCGGTCCCCGTAAATCGAATCTCGGGAAACCTGGTAATATCCTGCAGAAAACCGAAGAGGGCATGCGGTGCCGGACGGTTCAGCGTCACGAATCCGGTGGATGGCAGACTGTCCGTGCGGCCGATCATGCGGGCCTGCCAGAGCGGCTCGATCAGGTGACGACTGATGTTTTCACGATCGACGTTGGCACCGGGCAGTATCCACAGACCGCCGCCCCGCTCGACGAAGGCAAGCAGCCGCTGCCAGCCCGCCCTGGGTATCGATTCGACGCCGGCCAGCACCACCAGGCCGAAGCGCGGATCGATGTCGGTGGCGAACGCGGCGCGGGCCATGCCCTCAGGCTGGAAGGGTGTCCGCGCGTCTGCCGTCGGTCTCAGCGCGGCCTGCACCGGCACGACCACGTCACGATCGTTCCCGACCACCAGGACGGGAAGACCGAGCCGGGCCTCCACCGCAAAGTAGAGTACGTTGTCCGCCGGCCACGCATCTGATGAGATCTCCATCCGTCCGTAGTGCCAGCCGGGCTCGAGGTCTTCAACCTGCAGCGAAACGGTCTCAGAGTCGTCGCGCGGAATCGTGGCCGACGTCTGCGCCACGCGATTCCCGTCCAGGAACAGGCTCACGGGAAGATCACGAATTTCCGGTCCCTGGTTAGCCACGGTTACGGTGACACCGAGGGGTGCGTGCGCAATGACCAGCGAACCGCCGAAGTCGAGGCTCCGCAGGCTGCGGTTGGGTTGAATTTCATCCGCCACGGCCGCCACGTACAGACGGATATCCTGTGCCAGTTCATCCGGGACCGTGGCCCATGAGCTCAACTGGCCGTCGGTGATCACGTAGATCTCTCGCGCACCAGAGGTTACGGTATCGAGTATGCCCACAGCCTGTGTGAGCGCGGCGCCGAGATTGGCCCGCCCGTCGCCCACATTGATCGCGTCGATCTGCGCGTGCCAATCGGCTGTGCTGTATTCGAAGTCGGGCAGCGCGGTACCACCCGTATCCGCGAGGGTCGCCAGGCGATCGCCTGGGCGAAGCGTCTCCACGACACTGCGCGACAGAGACCGGGCGCGGTCGATGCGCCGCCCCGCGCCACCCATGGCCGACATGCTGGCCGAACGGTCGAGCACCAGCACCACGGCGGTCTGCGTGCTCAGCAGCATGGCGTCGCGGTCGCGGATCAGCGGTCGAGTAAAGGCAAACACCAGGGTCAGTATGGCCAGCGTACGCAGGATCAGCAGCAGGAGTTGCCGCAGCCTCAGCCTGCGCATGTGGCTCTTTTCGAGGCGCGTCAGCAACATCAGGCTCGAGAATCGCACCTTCTTGAGCCGCTGGCGGGACAGCAAGTGCAGCAGGATGGGCAATGCGGCGACGGCCGCAAACAGCCACAGCCAGCCCTGCAGGAATTGGAGCATTGCGGTCTGTTCTTAGGAGGCCGGTTCCACGCGGTAGGGCCGTTGCAGGTACTTTCGCGCGTCTGCCCGCGCAGGGTAGCTCGTCGGAGTCTCAAGCGCCTCGCGGTAGAACTCCAGGGCGAAGTCACGCATGTTCAAGAGGTCGTGCGCATTACCCAGGGCGTTGAGCAGGCGGCCCACATAGTAGGGTCGCTGCTCGAGAAACTCCGCGACGTCCAGATAGATCAGGGCGGTGTCGGCGTGTCCCAGCCCGACATACGCTTCACCGATCCGCAAATAGAGATCACCACCACCGGGCCGGCTCTGCAACACGCCCAGCGTCACCTGGAGAGCCAGGCGGAACAGCGAGTCGGCTTCGGCATCCTTCCCTTCCGCCCTACGCATCTGACCCCGGTGCAGGGCGATTTCGATGTGGTCGAGCATCGTGCCGCGCGTACCCGGCTCGGGTATGCTGAACAGGCTGTCGGCGACATCGAAGTTGCCTTCGGTTTTTTCGAGCCAGCCCAGGATCAGGTAGGCGGCTGACCGTACCTGTTCGGAGACTTTCTCATCCGCAAGCAGATCACCGAAAGCCGTACGCGCCGAGTCGATCCGGCCGCCGAAAAACAGGGCCACGCTGCCCATCTGCCTGACCCGACCGGCATTCCGGTACCGATCGTTCATGGTGAGGATGACGTCCACCGCCTTGTCGTACTGCCCCCCGATGAAATAGAGCAGAGACAGGTCGTCCTTTTCCTTGGACACGTCCGCGGTATCGATGTCGATGACGACTTCCATCAGCTCGATGGCTTCGTCGTTGCTCCCCATGGCCTGGGCCCGCGAGGCGAAGTACCGGGCGATGTGCGGATACACACGCACCGTATCGACGAAGTTCAGCCAGTCATCTTCGATCTCGCGCATGCTCTCTCCGTACACCGACGGAAACACCGTTTCCCGGTTGAGATCGTTGGCCATGGCATACAGCCGGAAAAACTCGGCCTGGCCGCGGGTGGCGATGAGGAAGTTGACGAAGGAACCCGCTGCGATATACAGCCCGCTGTCGGGATAAGACTTGTAGAGGATGTTCGACCACCATCGCGACGGGCGTGGCAGGTGCCCCCGCCACTTGAGTTTCTTGGCGTAGTAATGATCGTACTCGAATCCCCGTGCGGCCCCTTCCGCCAGGCACAACGGGGCGTAGCCCAGGTAGCGGTAGAAGTAGTTGAGGTTGGTCGGTACGCCCGAAATATCCCTGTGATCACGATTGTACAGGCCGAACGCCTTGAACGTGGTAGGGAAGATGGCCCAATTGCGATGGGGGATCCAGGCGATCTCCGGCACCCTGCACGGCGAGATGAAAAAGTGAACCCGCTGGGCCCGGTTCAGATGGAACGCGTTGTCGAACTGCTGGAATTCTTTTTCGAGGAAGTCGCGTACCCCATTCCAGCCGAAGTCTCCCAGCGTATTGTGGATGAAGTACACCTCGAAGTGTGCGCTCGGGTCGACGTACCACATACGATCGTCGTATTCCGCCAGCGAGTCGC
Source organism: Candidatus Zixiibacteriota bacterium (assembly GCA_030597645.1). GTDB lineage: Bacteria > Zixibacteria > MSB-5A5 > JAUVRN01 > JAUVRN01 > JAUVRN01. The sequence goes on along the minus strand of JAUVRN010000087.1, from coordinate 2,154 downwards.
CCACCGTACTCGGCGCACCGTGAAGGGGGATGTCGGACACAAACTCATCAACCGTGCGCGCGCCCTCCGGCGAACCGAAATCGCACTCCAGCTCGCCATCATAGGGATGGAACGAGACGACGACGCGCGCTTTGTAGCGAATCTCGTAGCGCAGGCCGGCGATCTCCAGATGGCGGCCCCGGTCCAGGACAAGCTGGCGCGTGACCACGGTGGCTGCCGGCGGCAGCGTCGTCAGGGTGAAGTCGATCAGCAGTTGCTCGCGCCCGGCTGTGGCGATGACCACGGTGATGCCGGCGTCCCCGACAAAAGCGGATCCCGCCATGCCAGGTCGCAGCGTCAACTCGCCAAAATCGATATCTACCCACTCGGAGCGTGTCGAGTCGGGTTGCACCTGGTAGCGGATGCGCGTGTGGAACATCTCCTCGGCGGCCTGCACTCCGATCGGGCAGATCAGGGTGCCCAGCACAATCCAGACCGCGGTCCGTAATGCCAGCCTCATTGTCATCCCCTTAGAACTGGTTCTAGAACAGCTTTCCACGCTTTCCCAGATACGCGTAGAGCGCGTGACCAAAAGGAACCGAGGTGTCGAGCAAATGATAGTCGATCATAGCCTCCAGGCACTCGCGGCGGTAGCGTTCCATGAGTTCACGCATCTGCGCCAGGTAAGCGACCCGGATCTGCGCCGGTAGCGTCGGAAGGATCTCTCCGGTTTCCATGTCTTCAAATCGGGCCGCGCGGCCGAACGCAAAGTCCCGTTCCTGCGGGTCCAGTATGTGAAACACCACAACCTCGTGGCGCCGATGCCGAAAGTGCTTGAGGCCGCGGATGACCACGTCCGGATCGGTCAACAGATCCGAGATCACCAGCACCAACCCTCTCCGCTTGAGGCGCTCCGCCATAACCGGCAGGACCGACGCGGCGTCCGTGCCGGCCTCCGGCGTCAGGTTCGCAAGCTTGCTCAGGATCAAAGTGAGGTGGCGCGATGCCGATCGCGACGGCAGTTGCGTGACCACGTGCTCCGAAAACGCGGTCAGTCCCACAGCATCCCGCTGCCGGTTCATGAGGTACGCGAGCGACGCGGCGAGCGTCTGGGCATACTGGAACTTGGTTACGTCGCGGCTGCCGTAGCCCATGGAGCCGGAGCAATCCAGCAGGATCTGGCACCGGAGGTTCGTCTCTTCCTCGTACTCCTTGAGATAATAGCGGTCCGTCTTGCCGAATACTTTCCAGTCGAGATGCTGAACGGGATCGCCCGGCATATACTGTCGATGCTCTGCGAATTCTACCGAAAAGCCGTGGTACGGGCTCTTGTGCAGGCCGGAAATAAAACCTTCCACCACCAGGCGGGCGCGCAGTTCGAGACTCTTGAGGCGTGCCGCCACCTCCGGGTCGAGAAGCGACTGAGCCTGTCGGCGTGAAAACGAGCGGGTGCGAACGCGGTCGGCCATGGACTACACGGATTCGAGCAGCCGAGCGATGATCTTGACCGGATCGATGCCGTCCGCCTCGGCAGTAAAGGATGTGACCAGGCGGTGGCGCAGCACGGGCACCGCCGCAAAACGCACATCTTCAGGATCGGGCGCACTGCGACCGTCGAGAATGGCCCGTGTCTTGGCCGCGAGGATCAGGTATTGCGACGCGCGCGGTCCCGCACCCCAGGAGACCCAGTCGCGCACATAGTCGGCGGCACCGTTTTCGTTGGGTCGCGTCTGCCGGACGAGGTTCACGGCGTAGCTGATGAGGTGATCCGAGACGGGAACGCTGCGCACCAGTTTCTGCATCTCTCCGACTTCCGCCGCGGTGACGACCTGTTCAACGTCAGCCATCGGCTGGGCGGTCGTGGTGCGCACGATTTCTTCTTCTTCGGTTTGCGACGGATAGTCGACCTGAATGTTGAACATGAAGCGGTCGAGCTGAGCCTCGGGCAGCGGGTACGTCCCTTCGTGTTCGATCGGATTCTGCGTGGCCAGCACAAAGAACGGTTCCGGCAACGCGTAGGTCTCGCCCGACACGGTGACCTCGTGTTCCTGCATAGCCTGCAACAACGCGGCCTGCGTCTTTGGCGGCGTACGATTGATCTCGTCGGCGAGTACCACATTGGCGAACACCGGTCCCTTGACAAACTTGAACTCACGCCGCCCGGTCGAACGATCT
>JAUVRN010000151.1 GCA_030597645.1 Candidatus Zixiibacteriota bacterium | reverse complement strand
CCGCAAGACCCTTCTTCGCCAACGTCATCGTCATCGCCGCCGTCAACGTCGTCTTGCCATGATCCACGTGACCGATCGTCCCCACGTTCACGTGAGGCTTCGTACGCTCAAACTTCTGCTTCGCCACAATCCTATCCCTCTTCTGCTCAGACGTTGCTGTTGAATGTCACCCGTTCAGCCACCCCGCACTTTGCTGACGATCTCCGAGGAGACCGACTCGGGGGCGGAGTCGTAGTGTGCAAACTGCATCGAGTACACGGCCCGGCCCTGGGTCAGCGTGCGCAGGCGTGTGGCGTACCCGAACATCTCGGCCAGCGGTACCGTGGCGGCGATGACCTGGGCGTCGGACCGGGGTACGATCCCTGCGACCTTTCCCCGCCGCCGGTTGAGATCCCCTATGACGTCGCCCATGTACTCCTCGGGCACCACGACCTCCACATCCATCACCGGCTCCAGAATGATGGCCCGCGCCTTCTTGCCCGCTTCCTGCAGCGCCATGGAGCCGGCGATCCGAAAAGCCATCTCGGACGAGTCGACCTCGTGATGCGAGCCGTCCACGAGTTCGGCGTGGATGTCCACCAGCGGGTATCCAGCCATCAGTCCGTTTCCCAGGGCCGACTTGACGCCGTCTTCCACGGCCGAGATATACTCTCGCGGAATCGACCCACCTCTAATGCTGTTTTCGAACACGAAGCCCTGGCCCTTGTCGAGGGGCTTGAACACCATGACCACGTGCGCGAACTGTCCGTGGCCGCCGGTCTGCCGGACGAACCGGGTATCGGCCGTGGCCTCGCGTGTAATAGTCTCCTTGTAGGCCACCTGGGGACGCCCGACGTTGGCGCCCACCCTGAACTCGCGCTTCATCCGTTCGCAGAGGATCTCCAGGTGAAGCTCGCCCATGCCGGAAATCACGGTCTGACCGGTTTCCTCGTCCTGGCGAACCCGAAACGTGGGATCCTCCTCCATCAGCTTGACCAGCGAGTTGGCCAGCTTCTCCTGGTCGGCCTTGGTCCGCGGCTCTATGGCCACCGAGATGACCGGCTCCGGGAACTTCATCTCTTCGAGTATGACCGGGTTGTCCGGGTCGCAGAGCGTATGCCCGGTGGATGTCTTCTTGAGACCCACCAGGCCGACGATATCGCCGGCGTAGGCCTCGCGCCGGTCCTCGCGCTTGTTGGCATGCATCTCGAGGATGCGGCTGACACGCTCCCGATGACCTGCCACCGAGTTGAACACGTAGGATCCGGCCTTGAGCGTGCCGGAGTAGATGCGGGCGAAGGTGAGCTTGCCGACGTGCGGGTCGGTCATGATCTTGAATGCCAGCGCGGCCAGCGGAGCATCATCGCTGGCCGGGCGCTTCTTGAACTCGTCGCGGTCGGGCACGTGTCCTTCCACCGGGGGCAGATCCACCGGCGACGGCAGATAGTCCACGACCGCATCCAGGAGCTTCTGCACGCCCTTGTTCTTGAAGGAGGACCCGCAGAGCACAGGGATGAGCGTCCCATCTATGGTCGCCTGGCGCATGGCACGCTTGACCTCGGTCACCTCGATAGGCTCCTCGTGGAGAAACTTCTCCAGCAGGTGATCGTCGTAGTCGGACAGCGCCTCCAGCAATTTTTCGCGGTGCTCGCGTGCGTCTTCCAGGAGCGAGCGCGGGATCTGTTCATCGTCAAACGTGGACCCGAAGGACTCCTCGTGGTACACCCGGTAGGACATCTCGATGAGATCGATGATGCCGGTGAATAGCTCACCCTGCCCGCCCGGCAGCTGGATGGGACAGACGTTGGCACCCAGACGCTTGCGCATCATGGCCACCGCCTGGTGAAAGTCCGATCCGACACGATCCAGCTTGTTGACGTAGGCGATGCGGGGCACCCCGTACTTGTCTGCCTGCCGCCACACCGTCTCCGACTGGGGCTCCACACCACCGACGGCACAAAACAGGGCCACCGCCCCGTCCAGGACACGCAGAGAACGCTCGACCTCCACGGTGAAATCCACATGCCCCGGGGTGTCGATGATGTTGATCTGGTGATCCTTCCAGAACGCGGTCGTCGCGGCGGACGTGATCGTGATACCGCGCTCCTTCTCCTGCTCCATCCAGTCCATCACGGCCGCGCCGTCATGGACCTCTCCCAGCTTGTGCGTCTTGCCGGTGTAGAACAGGACGCGCTCCGTCGTCGTGGTCTTACCGGCATCGATGTGCGCCATGATGCCGATATTGCGAACCCGGGTGATGTCGATTTTGCGTGCCATTCAAAAAAAATCTCCGGACCACCGAGGAACCGTTTCGGTCCCCTGCGTTCCGGAGCAGGAGTCGATACTCGGTTCCCTTATGTGCGATCCAAAATCGTCATAGTTGTACGGGTGCCAGCGCAGGATCCGCCCGGCACACACATCCGGCATGGCGCCTGTGGCGCGGCGCGGGCAGCCCTTACCTCTCTACCACCGGTAGTGCGCAAAGGCCTTGTTGGCCTCCGCCATCCGGTGGGTGTCCTGCTTTTTCTTGACGGAGGCACCGTCGCCCCGGGCGGCCGCCATCATCTCGGCCCCGAGCTTCTCCGCCATCGTGTGCTCGCCGCGCGCCCCGGAGAACCCGATCAGCCACCGGATGCCCAGCGCCACGCGCCGGCCCGATCGAACCTCGATGGGTACCTGGTAGGTGGAACCACCCACGCGCCGACTCTTGACCTCGACGACCGGCTTGACGTTGTCCAGGGCCTTCTGAAACACCTCCAGGCCGGTCTGTCCCGTCGCCTTTTCGATGTGATCCATGGCCCCATAAAACGTCTGCTCGGCTGTGCTCTTCTTGCCGCGCTTCATCAGCGAGTTGACGAACTGGGTGACGAGCGTCGAGTGAAACTTGGGATCGGGGAGAATCGGTCGTTTCTCAACATGTTTACGGCGTGGCATTCGGTCGATTCTCCTGCGCTATGACTTGGGTCGCTTGGTTCCGTACTTGGACCGGCTCTGGCGCCGATCCGCTACGCCGGACGTGTCCATGGTACCGCGAATGATGTGATAGCGTACGCCGGGAAGGTCCTTTACACGTCCGCCACGAATCAGCACAATCGAGTGCTCCTGGAGATTGTGCCCTTCCCCCGGGATATACGCCGTGACCTCGATGGAGTTGGTCAGGCGCACACGGGCGATCTTGCGCAGCGCCGAGTTGGGTTTTTTGGGGGTCGACGTGTACACACGCGTACACACGCCGCGCTTCTGCGGCGACCCTCCCAGGGCCGGCGTGGTGCTCTTGGCCTTCTGGAGCTTCCGCCCTTTGCGAATCAACTGACCGATTGTAGGCACGTTCTTTTTGGTCTCCTACGGTTTTACAAAAGCTCGCAACTTATAGGCCTAGTCGTTGAACGTCAAGCGTTTTCTTGCACCAGCTTGGTCGCCTCGGGGCTCTCTTCGTCGGGATCCGGCGCCGTGGTGTCGATGACCTCGATCCTGCGATGCTGCTCCATGCCGGTGCCGGCAGGAATGAGGTGGCCGATGATGATGTTCGCCTTGAGCCCTCGGAGATAATCCGTCTTGCTCTGGATGGACGCCTCGGTCAGCACCTTGGTCGTCTCCTGGAAACTCGCGGCCGAGAAGAAACTCTCGGTGGAGAGGGAGGCCTTGGTAATGCCGAGCAGCTGCGGCTGGAACGTGGCCGGCTCACCACCCTGGGTCATGGCGCGTTCGTTCTCCTCGAGGAATCGGTGTCGGTCCACCTGCTCCCCCTCGAGGAACTCGGTGTCGCCCGGATCGTCCACCCGCACCTTCTGGAGCATCTGGCGCACGATCGTCTCGATGTGCTTGTCGTTGATCTTCACACCCTGCAGGCGATAGACCTCCTGGATCTCGTTTACCAGGTACTCCTGCACCTCGTTAACACCTTTGATGCGCAGGATGTCGTGTGGATCGACGGAACCCTCGCAGAGCCGATCGCCGGCGGACACGCGGTCACCGCGATGGACACGCATGTGCTTGCCGTGCGGGATCAGGTACTCCTTGAGCTCGCCGTCGTCGCCGCGCACGTAGATCTGCGTGTTGCCGCGGACCACCTTGAAACCCTTCCCGTCCGGGCCCTCCTGCGAGTCCTCCGGATCGTACGCCACGACCCCGTCGATCTCCGTGACCACCGCCGGATCACGCGGGCGCCGGGCCTCGAACAGCTCGGCCACGCGCGGCAGACCGCCGGTGATGTCCCGGGTCTTGGAAATCTCCCGTGGGATCTTGACGATCAGCGTGCCGGCCGACACTTCTTCGCCGTCGTGGGCCAGCAGATGAGCTCCAGTGGGAATCGAGTAGGTCGCAATCTTGCGGCCCGCCTTGTCGAGGATGTAGATCTTGGGAAGGAGGGTCTTGTCGCGCTGCTCGACGATGACGCGCTGGCGCCAGCCGGTCGATTCGTCGAGTTCCTCGCGCATGTTCACGTCCTGCACGATGTCCTCGAACGACGCCTTGCCGGAGCGCTCGGCGATGATCGTCGATGCGTACGGATCCCATTCGAAGAGGATCACATCCTTCTCCACCGTGTCGCCGTCCGCCACGACGACGTGGGCTCCGTATGGCACGTTGTAACGACCGCGCAGCCGATCCTGTGCGTCGACGATGTGCAGCTCGCCGTCGCGCGACACGACGATCTCGGCGCCGTCCTCACGCTTGACCGTGCGGACATTGATGAACTTGAGCGTACCCTCGTATTTGGATTTGACGCCCGATTGCTCCGCGATGCGGGCTGCCGTGCCGCCGATGTGAAACGTGCGCAGCGTCAGCTGCGTACCCGGCTCGCCGCTGGACTGTGCAGCCACCACGCCGACCGCTTCCCCGATGTCGACGATGTCGAGCCCGGAGAGATTGCGGCCGTAACAGCGACGGCACACGCCGCGGCGCGACTCGCAGGTGAGCACCGAACGGATACGGACCGACTCGATGGCGCTCTCCTCGATCCTGCCGGCGGCCCCTTCGTCGATCATTTCGCCGGCCTTCACGACCTCTTCGTCCGTGAGCGGATCGAACACGTCGTCCAGTGCGACCCGGCCGAGAATTCGGTCGTACAGCGATTCGATGACTTCCTCGCCCTCCTTGAGGGCCGTCATGTTGATACCCAGCACCGTGTCGCAGTCGTCTCCGGTGATGATGACGTCCTGTGCCACATCCACCAGGCGGCGCGTCAGGTAGCCGGCGTCCGCCGTCTTGAGCGCCGTGTCGGCCAGTCCCTTGCGGGCACCGTGCGTGGAGATAAAGTACTCCAGCACCGACAGGCCTTCGCGGAAGTTGGAGAGAATAGGCGACTCGATGATTTCGCCGATCCGCCCGGTCAGCTTCTTCTGGGGCTTGGCCATCAGGCCACGCATGCCGGCCAGCTGGCGGATCTGCTCCTTGGAGCCTCGGGCCCCGGAGTCGGCCATCATGTACACCGGCTTGAATCCGTCGCGGTCCGCAGCCAGATGCTGGAACAGAACCTCGGCCACCTCGTTGGTGGTATGCGTCCAGATATCGATGACCTTGTTGTAGCGCTCGCCGTTGGTAATCAGGCCGCGGTTGTACTGTTTCTGGATCTTGTCGACGTCTTTCTGGGCCTGCTCGATCAGCTGGCGTTTTTCCTTCGGCACCACCATGTCGTTGATGGAGACGGTGGTCCCCGACGTCGTGGCGTACTCGAAGCCGTGTGTCTTGAGCTTGTCCAGAAACTCCGCGCAGGGGGCGGCGCCGGAGCTGCGGAATACATCCATGACCAAATCT
>JAUVRN010000135.1 GCA_030597645.1 Candidatus Zixiibacteriota bacterium | reverse complement strand
TTGCAGGTGGGCAGGCTGCGTCAGTATGAGTAACTCGTTGAGCGTCGCCTGATCCACGGGCGGGAGCATACCCAGCCCGATACCCAGGCGGACGGCAGACAGCAGATTCATCATCTCACTGGAATTGAGCAGACGAGCATGTGTGATGATGGCATAGGCCCGCCAGATACGGTCTTCGAGCTCGCGCGGCGCGTCGCGGGCCATCGTTTTTTCCGCGTCCCGCTCCTGATCGATGAGCTGCCGCACCACGTTTTCCAGGCCATGGACGATCTCCGCTTCGGACGGACCGAGTGTCGTCTGATTGGACACCTGGAACAGATTCCCCTGCACGTCGGTGCCTTCGCCGTAGAAACCGCGAGCCACAAAGCCCAGCTTGCCGAGACGATTGAGGTACGAGTCGATTTCGCGCGTCAACACCAGTGCCGGCAGGTGCACCAGGACGGACGCTCGCAACCCGGTGCCGACGTTGGTCGGACAGGCCGTGAGGTAGCCGAATTCGCGATCGAAATCGAAGGTCAGGTGTTCGTCGAGCGATTCGTCCACGGCGCCGGCACGCTTCCAGGCCTCTTCGAGGCTGAGCCCCGAGCCCAGCGCCTGGATACGCAGGTGATCTTCTTCATTCACCGTCACCGACACGCTCTCGAGAGGCGCCACGTGCACGCCGAGGTCCACATCGTCGCGCATGAAGTCGGGACTCGTGAGATGCCGTTCGACCAGCAACTGCCGATCGGTGGTGTCGAGATCGCGCGAGCGGAAGAACGCGCCTCCTTTCAGCGATGTGGACGCCACCGCATCGCTGATCACATCGATCACCTCCGCCTGCTGCTGACCGCTGGCTACGGAGGGATAGGGCACGCGCGCCAGATTCCGCGCCAGACGGACGCGCGACGAAATCACGTTGTCGGCCAGGTCACCCTCCGCGGAGAGCCCGGGCGCAGACTGCGTGGACAGATCTTCGAAGGCGAGGCTCATCGCGCGGCCTCCTTCTTTTGCTTGGCGGCCTGCTTGTCGTTCTTGGTCTCGTTCTTGGCCTCGTTCATGGTGCGAATCCTGTCGCGCAGCTCGGCGGCCGCTTCGAAATCCTCGTTCGCGATGGCGCGGTCGAGATCGGCCTTGAGCTGGCGTACGGACGTGGACTTGGCCTCCGCTTCTCGAGGCACTTCGGGCGCACGCGCTGGACGCCGGCCCTCGTGGTGCGTATTGCCGTGAATGCGACGCAGCAGTTCCTGCATGGAGGCGCGAAACGCCTCGTAACAGTGTCCGCAGCCCAGCCGGCCGGTGCGGGAGAACTCTTCGAAAGAGACGCCGCATTCGCTGCAGCTCGCGCCCGTGTCCTGTGCGGCCTCATGGGCCGAGCCCATGGACATGTCGTGCATCATGCTGGAGATGAACTGGGCCAGCGGAAACTTGACATCTTCGAGGGGATTGTTCCAACCCATCTTCTTGGCGCAGGAGCGGCAGAGATGGATCGAGATCTCCTCATCACCCTGCCGCTTCTTGACGTGCACGGCAGCCGGCACATTGTGACATTCCTGACAGAGCATGAGACCGTGCCGTCCTTTCCTATGCGGGGTGCAAACGCCCGTCGCGCAGCCGCAGCACCCGATCGGTGCGCGCCGCCAGTTCCATGTCGTGCGTGGCCACGATCAGGGCGGTGCCCTGCTTTCGGGTCAGTTCGATCATCCGTTCATATACCATAACCGCAGTTTCACCGTCCAGGTTGCCGCTCGGTTCGTCGCCGAGTATGACCACCGGCCCGGTCACCAGCGCCCGTGCGACGGCCACACGCTGACGTTCTCCTCCGGACAGCTCGTCCGGTCGAGCTGCCGCTCGCTCCGACAGCCCGAGATCGGCCAGCAACGATTCGGCCTCCTCCAGGCCTTCGCGGCGCTCCCTGCCTGCGATCCAGAGCGGCAGGGCGACATTCTCCGCCGCCGTAAACTCGGGCATCAGGTGGTGAAACTGAAACACAAACCCGATCTTCCGGTTGCGGTGTCGCGCGCGCGCCGGCTCATCCAGGGCGAACGGGTCCTCACCCGCCACCCGTACCGAACCTGAGTCGGGCGGATCGAGCGCGCCGAGCACGTGCAGCAATGTACTCTTGCCGACTCCGGAGGCTCCCACCACTGCAACCGTCTCGCCGCGGCGGCACTCCAGGTCTACACCCTTGAGTACGCGCAGCCTACCCGCCGGGCTGGGATAACTCTTATGTAACGCCCGGGCTGATAGCGAGATGGTCTCCTCCGGGGCCCCGCTTAATATGTCGCCCAAATTGTGCTCCGTCTTGAGCTTGCGAGTTGGAACGGGCATGATGCCAACTTAGTGTCCTGAGCCAGACATAACTTGTCATTTTCGCGTACCCTCGCGACCCCTGACTTCGTTGCTCCTCCTCGGCGTAACTCCTTGCTACTCCTCGTCGTCGCGCCTCGTCAGGCCCCGCGATGCCGCACAAGAAATGTTCAAGTTATTTCTAACTCACGACACTAGCCGCCGTACTGCAGGGCCTGTACCGGAAACAGTCGCGCGGCCCGGGAGGCGGGATACAGGGCCGCCAGCAGGCACAGGCTCACACTCGCCACGGCTACCAGCGTAAAATCGGCCCACCGCGGATCCACGGGCAAAGCGGAAATAAAGTAGATCTCTGCCGGCAGCCTGATGAGTTCAAAGGTCGACTGGAGCCAGCAACCGAAGTAGCCCAGCAGGCACCCCAGGGTCGCCCCGACCAGCCCCACGATCCCGCCCTGGTAGAGAAAGACCATGCGTACGGAGCGCGCGCTCATGCCAAACGACTTCATGATACCGATCTCGGTGCGCTTTTCCATGATGATCATGACCAGGGTGGCGATGATGTTGAAGGCGGCCACGGCCACTATCAGCGACAGTGCTACGAACATCGCATACTTCTCGAGGGCCATCCAGCTAAAGAGATCCTTGTGCGTCCGCTTCCAGTGCGTGACGTAGTACGCCGGTCCGATGGCGTCCGAGATCTCTTCGGTCAGGTCATCCGTGGCGAAGATGTCCTCCACGGACGCGTGGATACCCGTGATGCCCTCACCCAGCTCGAAGAGCCGCTGAGCACGTTCGAGTCCGATCAGCACGAGGGACGCATCGTATTCGTACATACCCGATTCGAAGACCCCGTTAACGCGAAACTTCATGACGCGAGGTGTCTCACCCAGCGCGCCTGCGTGTCGGCTGGCGCCATAGATCACCAGAGGATCTCCGATGGTGACGGAGAGATTGCGGGCCAGCGTAGCGCCCAGCAGCGCTCCAGGCAGCGAGTCGTCAGCCGGCACCCGGACATCGAACACGCCGCGAGTCAGCCGGTCGGCGAGGTCGCCGATCTGAATCTGGCGCTCGGGAAGGATGCCGCGCACCACCACACCGTCCGATTCCCGCTCAGAGCGGATGGCCGTTTTGGCCATGACGAAAGGCGAGGTACCCGTGACGCCCTCGACTCCGCCCATGCGGTCGGCCACCTCGTTCCAGCCGAGCAACGGTGCTCCGACCACGTCGAACACGGTGATGGCCGCCGTGGTACCGACGATGCGGGAACGCACCTCCTTCTCGAAGCCGTTCATCATCTAGAGGGTAAGTATGAGTGCGGCCACGCCCAGGGTTACGCCACCCGCGGATATCACCGTGATGATGCTGATGAAGTTTTCCCGCCGGCGGGCGCGCAGGTAGCGCCGGGCCACGAATAGCTCGAGGTTCATACCCTTATCTCACACCCGGCCGTCAACTCCGTTCCGCATCATGTTCGGAATCGGTCGGCGCCTCGGGTCTCATCTGCGGAAACAATAGCACGTCCCGGATCGACCGCTGGTTCGTCAGCAGCATCACGAGGCGATCGAATCCGACCCCGACGCCGGCTGCAGGGGGCAGCCCGAATTCCAGGGCCCGGATATAGTCCTCATCCATTACGTGAGCTTCAAAGTCACCACCGGCACGCATCTTCACCTGACCAGCGAATCGAGCACGCTGATCGGCTGGGTCGTTGAGCTCGGAGAATCCGTTGGCTATCTCGTGGCCGCCCACGAACAGTTCGAAACGCTCCACAAGGTCCGGATTGGTGCGATGCGCTTTGGCCAGGGGAGAAAGCTCCTTGGGGTAATCGACAATAAACGTTGGACTTACAAGCTCTGGCTCTACTGTGAGTTTAAATAGCTGGTCGTAAAGCCGGGCCCGCGAAGCACCGTCCGGGGCAGCCTGCCCGTGTGTCTCGCAGAGTTCGGCCAGTTCGTTGTCGCTTAGGCCGACCGGGTCGGAGGCAAGGGCCTCACCGAGGGCTTCCAGATAGGGGCGCTGTGGCCAGTCCTCGTCGAAGTCTATCTCTGACTCTCCGTACGGGACCTTGAGCCCCCCGCATATCGCTTCCGCCAGATGCCGGAACAGGGCCCTGGTGAGTTCCATGACCTGTGTGTAGTCCGCGTACGCCCAGTAGTACTCGATCATGGTGAACTCGGGATTGTGATCCCGGTCCATGCCCTCGTTGCGGAAGTCCTTGCAGACCTCGTACACTTTGTGAAAACCGCCAACGATCAGCCGTTTGAGATACAGTTCGTCTGCGATGCGCAGGTAGAGTTGCACGCCCAGGGCATTGTGATGCGTCACGAAAGGCCGCGCCACCGCACCACCGTACAGGGGTTGCAGCACCGGCGTCTCCACTTCCAGAAACCCCTGGCCGTCGAGATAGGACCGGAGTTCGCGCAGCGCCTGGGCCCGCTTGCGAAACACCTCGCGCACGTCGGGGTTGACCGTCAGGTCGATGTAGCGGCGGCGATAGCGGAGTTCCTTGTCGGCCAGACCGTGCCACTTCTCCGGCAGCGGTTCCAGGGACTTGGTCAAAAGCTCGAACGACGTCGCCGTAATCGTCATCTCGCCGGTCCGGGTCTTGAACATGGTTCCCTTCACGCCGATGATGTCGCCCATGTCGAGCCAGCCGACGCGCTCGTAGACATCCGCCCCGAGTTTGTTGGTCTGGAAGTACACCTGGATCTGCCCCGCCTCGTCCTGGATGTGGACGAACGTGCTCTTGCCGAATCCGCGGAGAGCCATGATCCGGCCGCTGGCGCTGACCTCGTCTTTCGACTCGGCCAGGCGATCGAAATCCGCCTTGAGCTGGTCGCTGCGGTGTGTCGCGTCGTACCGGTACGGATAGGGATCGATCCCCGCCTCGCGCCATCTGGCCAGCTTGTCGAGCCGGTGTTGCAGAAACTCGGCCAGATTCTCGGTTGCAGGGGCTTCCATCGCGCCAAAACAAGCCGGTAAGCTCCGGTGCGTCAAGGCGTTTCGCGTTGCCGGTCTGGTCTTGATATTCTGTCAGACTATGCTATATTCTACGGTACAGGGGCTATTGTGATGCACCGATCTAGCTGGACCATTCTGGTCCTGTTAGTCCTCATCCCGACCTGCAATCTCAGAGCCGAGGGGACATCTCCGCTTGCGTATGACCCCGCTTACCACTTTCTGGCCGTCCCTCTGGACCCCTGGACGTACAGCACTGCCGCCGGCCCTGCAGGCGGGTGGGGAATCACTGCGACGTCGTCCAATCCGGCGAGTCTGGCGTTTGGACCGGGATACTCGGCTGCAATCAGTTGGTTGGAAGGCGGCGATGATCTGAAATCCGTATCGGCGGGCGCACCCGTGTATCGAGGATTGCGCCTGGGGATCGCCGCGAGTTGGCTCCCGGGTACTCCAACGTACACCTGGTGGGACGACTACTTTTACCCATACCCTCACGTTCACGGAATCTGGAGATCTCAATTCGTATGGCAGACCACTCTGGCGTATCGGACTGCGACAGACTTTGCAGCAGGCGCGAGTGTTCGACATGCGCGATCCGCCAGTATCGTCGATTGGGCTTCCGCCCCGGGCGTCCACGACACGCATTTCACTGAGGCCACCGAGTGGACAGTCGATCTGGGCGTGCGCCTGGCCGGCCTGCTGGAATCGTCCACGATCGGCTCCGTCAGCGGATCAAGAGCACCGGCCGACCAGCAGCTGTGGTCGCCGGGCATCTCGGCTGGATTGTCTATCCTGAGTATCAGAGTCGCGTCTGACAACCA
>JAUVRN010000309.1 GCA_030597645.1 Candidatus Zixiibacteriota bacterium | reverse complement strand
CCGACGGGACGACATTATGCCACGTGCACGCAACAAAGTAGCCGCCCACCGGCGACATAAAAAGTATCTCAAACGCGCCAAGGGGAACTACGGCGCTCGCGGTCGTCTGTACCGGCCGGCGCGCGAGACCGTCCAGAAGGGCATGCAGTATGCCTACCGCGACCGGCGCGTGCGCAAGCGGACCTTTCGACGCCTGTGGATTGTACGCATCAACGCCGCCGTACAGCTGGCCGGGATGCGGTATGGTCGTTTCATGAACGGATTGAGCAAGGCCGGGATCGAACTCGATCGCAAGGTCCTCGCCGATTTGGCCGTTCGTGATGAAGCGGCGTTTACGGAGTTGGTGAGAATCGCCCAGGGATCAGCCTGAGCACCACCTCTGGCGTGGCAACCTGGGCGCAGCAGAAATGCTGCGCCTTTTTTTGACTATGACCAACATCGAGACCGTGGAACGAACGGCGCAGGTCGCGCTGGACGAAATCAGGCAGGCGGCCCCGTCGGAGTTGGACGCGCTGCGCGTCAAATACCTCGGTCGGAAGGGGCTCGTCACGGCCTTTCTCACAGGGCTGGGTGCGATGGACCCGGACCGGCGGGCGGCCTTCGGCAAGGCGGCCAACGTGGCACGCGGGCGCGTGGAGGCTGCACTCCAGTCGCGTCTCACCGAAGCCGGCAGCCCGGCCGGCGGGCGCCCGGGCTTCGACGCCTCGCTGCCGGGGCGACGCACCTATCCCGGCACGCGGCATCCCATCACGCACACCATGGAGGAGATCGTCTCGATCTTCGCACGCATGGGTTTTGTCGTTGCCGACGGTCCCGACGTGGAGACGGACTACTACAATTTCGAAGCGCTGAACTTTCCGCCGGATCACCCTGCGCGGGACATGCAGGACACGTTCTTTCTGGACGGAGACCTGCTGCTGCGCACGCATACGTCGCCGGTACAGATTCGGTCGTTCAAGAAACGTCAGCCGCCGGTCAAGATCGTGGCGCCCGGGCGGTCCTATCGAAGCGAGGCGATCAACGCGCGCTCGTACTGCCTGTTCCACCAGGTGGAGGGGTTTTACGTAGATCGCGACGTGACCTTCGGTGATCTGAAGGGCGTGTTGTGGGCCTTCGCGCGGGCCTACTTCGGTGCGGACGTGCAGCTGCGCTTTCGGCCCTCGTTCTTCCCGTTCACCGAGCCGTCCACCGAGGTCGATGTGAGCTGCTACCTGTGCGCGGGCAAGGGATGCGGCCTCTGCAAGTACGAGGGCTGGCTCGAGATCCTCGGTGCGGGGATGATCGATCCCGCGGTCTATGCGCACGTGGGGTACGACCCGGATGAGGTATCAGGCTATGCGTTCGGCATGGGTGTCGAGCGCATCGCCATGCTGCGCTACCGGATCGACGACATCCGCCTGCTCTACGAGAACGACGTTCGATTTCTCCAGCAATTCACGTTTTAGTGTCGTGAGTCGGATAGGACAGATACTTCTAACTCACGACACTAGTAGAAGGGCGTACCATGCAGACAAGCTACTATTGGCTGCGGGAGCTTGTGGCGTTCGACCAGGATGCGGACACGCTCGCAGACGAACTGACGGCGACCGGTACGGCCGTGCAGTGGGTCAAACCGCTGTGGACGGCCGGTTCCGACATACGAGCGGTGCGGGTGACCGCCTGTGATCGCCACCCGTCGGCGGATCGTCTATCTGTGTGCAGGATCGACACGGGTGACGGCGAACGAACGGTCGTCTGCGGCGCACCCAATGCACGCGTGGACATGATGGCCGTGTGGGTGCCGCCCGGTTCGACCCTTCCGGATGGCACCGTCGTCGAGTCGAGAGCCGTCCGAGGTGTCGAGTCGGACGGCATGCTCTGTTCGGAGGCCGAGCTCGAGCTTTCCCACGATGGCGATACCATCATCGAATTGCCGGCGGACGTCGAGGTGGGCTCACCCGCGGAGCAGCTCTTCGACGACCAGATACTCTCTTTCGAACTGACGCCCAATCGACCCGATTGCATGGCCACGTTCGGTATCGCCCGTGAAGTGGGCGCACTCGTGGGGACGCCTTTTCGCATACCCGAGTATCCCCGACAGGATGAGGGCAAGGCACTGGGCGACGCGGTCCGGATCGGGGTCGAGGATCCGGAGGGCTGCCCTCGTTATGCCGTGGCGCTCATTGAAGGTCTCCAGGTCGGTCCGTCCCCCTGGTGGCTCAAGCAGCGGGTACTGGCGGGCGGTATGCGCCCCATCAACAATCTGGTGGACGTGACCAACATGGTGATGATGGAGACGGGCCAGCCCCTGCATGCGTTCGACTACGACAAAATGGCACGCAAGGAGATCGTCGTACGGGCATCGAAAGCCGGTGAAAAGTTCACGACCCTGGACGACAAGGAACACACGCTTCCCGAGGATGTCGTACTGATTACCGATGGCCAGGAGACGGTGGCCCTGGGAGGCGTCATGGGCGGCCTCAACTCCGAAGTCGATGCGTCCACCACGACCGTGCTGCTCGAGTCGGCCTATTTCGATCCACGGCGCACGCGGCGCACGCGCAAGGCGCTCGGCATCGACAGTGAGGCGGCGTTGCGCTTTGAGAAGGGCACCGATCCCAATATGGTCCCTTACGCGCTCGATCGCGCGGCACACCTGCTTGCGGAGCTGGGCGGCGGTACAGTGCGCGCGGGCACCCTGGACGTCTATCCGGAACCGATTGTACCGCGGTCGCTGACCCTGCGGGCAGACCGCACCAACCAGATTCTCGGGCTCCGTCTGACGGCCGACCAGATGCAGGATTATCTGAGGTCCATTGCGCTCAAGGCCGATGCACGCGACCGTGAAGTGCGCGTACGCGTGCCGACCTTCCGGCCCGATCTCGAGCGTGAGATCGATCTCGTCGAGGAAGTGGCGCGGTTGTACGGCTACGAGCGGATCCCCATTCGCGAACAGGGTGGCGGACGCCTCTACGACACGCCCGATCATGACCCGTCGGTGGAACAGGCGATCCACCGGTTCCTGGCCGGCAACGGATTCAACGAAATCGTGACCAGCAGTATGGGTCGCCCGGAGTACTATCGTGTCTTCGCGTCGGAGTTGGAACCCGTATCCGTGGCCAATCCGCTGTCGGCGGACCTCTCCCACCTGCGTACCGGCCTCCTGGCCGACATGGCGGCCACCGCGGCGCACAATTTCAACCACCGCAATCTCGACTGGCGGCTCTACAACATCGGCACCGTCTTCATCCCCCGGGGCGCCGGCAAGGCGCCGCACGAGGAGCAACGTCTGGCGCTGGCGCTGGCGGGCGCCGCCGCACCACGGCACTGGGCGACGGCCGATGCTCCGGTCTCGTGGTACGATCTCAGAGGTTGTGTCGAAGACCTCTTGCGGTCACTGCGGCTGACCGCGCCGTCCTATGAGCCGTGCGAGCATCCGGGACTAATGCGTGGTGAACATTTCATCATTCAGATAGACGGTACGGACGTCGGCACCGCCGGCCGTCTGGATCCCAAAGCCGCCCGGGTGTGGGACATCAAGGAAGACCTCTGGCTCGCAGAGCTTTCTCTCCCCGCGCTGGTGGATCTGCGAAGAGACGAACCCAAGCATCACGCGCTCCCGCGCCATCCCGGCGTCATGCGCGACCTTGCGCTCGTGGTTGATGAATCGGT
>JAUVRN010000438.1 GCA_030597645.1 Candidatus Zixiibacteriota bacterium | reverse complement strand
TACGGTGCCTGCCAAACGTGTGACGGTCTCGGCCACAAAATGGAGATCGATCCCGACCGCGTGATCCCCAACCCGCGGCTCTCCATCCTCCATGGCGCCATCGCACCCTGGGGCGAAGACCCCGCGCCCTGGTACCGGTACATGCTGCGCGGTGTTTCCGAGAAGTTTGGTTTCAAACTGAGCGCTCCTTTCCAGTCGATCTCCAGGGACGCGCAAAAGGTCGTACTGTACGGTTCGGGCAGGAAGGAATTCACATACCGCTACGAACATTCATCCGGCCGCGGCAAGGGCGAATACACGGGACGATTCGAAGGCGTGATCCCCAATCTCATGCGCCGATACCGCCAAACCAAATCCTCGGGCATCCGCGAATGGATCGAGCAGTACATGAGCGTCCTGCCCTGCCCCGACTGCGGCGGAGCGAGGCTGCGTCCCGAGTCGCTGGCCATCACGTTCCGCGATCGTTCCATCTGGGACATCTCGCGCATGCCGGTCAAGGAGGCGCGGGAGTTCTTCAACCTGGTCAAGCTGGACCGGCGCGAAAGCGCCATCGCCAAACAGATATTCAAAGAGCTGAGAGAACGTCTCGGGTTCCTTACCGACGTGGGGCTTGGCTACCTCACGCTCGACCGCCGCGCGGGCAGTCTGTCGGGCGGCGAAGCACAACGCATTCGCCTGGCTACGCAGATCGGCAGCCGCCTCGTGGGCGTGCTCTACATTCTCGACGAACCGTCGATCGGCCTACACCAGCGCGACAACCAGAGGCTGCTGCGCATGCTCACCTCGCTGCGCGATCTCGGCAACACGGTCCTGGTGGTCGAGCACGACAGGGAAACCATGGAGTCGGCGGACCACATCATCGACCTCGGCCCGGGTGCCGGCAACGACGGGGGCAGGATCGTGGCCCAGGGTACACCGGCAGCCATACGACGCACGGCAAAGTCGCTGACGGGCCAGTACCTCTCCTGTAAACGCCAGATTCCTGTGCCGGCCCGGCGACGCACGGGAAGCGGCCAGAACATCGTGCTGGAAAAAGCTACCGGCAACAACCTGCGGGGGATCGACGTGCGCTTTCCGCTGGGCACGTTTACCTGCATCACGGGCGTGTCGGGGTCGGGCAAGTCGACGCTGGTCAACGAGACGCTCTACCGCGTGCTGGCACAGCACTTTTGCAGCTCCAAGACCCCACCGCTCGGCTACACGAACGTGCGCGGCCTGGCCAACATCGACCAGGTCATCGACATCGACCAGTCTCCCATTGGCCGTACACCGCGCTCCAACCCGGCCACGTACACCGGTGTGTTCACGTACATCCGAGACCTGTTTGCCAGCCTCCCCGAGTCGAAGGTGCGCGGCTACGCTCCGGGACGATTTTCATTCAACGTCAAGGGCGGCCGCTGCGAAGCGTGCGAGGGCGACGGCATCATCAAGATCGAGATGCATTTCCTGCCCGACGTGTACGTGCCCTGCGAAGTGTGCACGGGCAAGCGCTACAATCGCGAGACGCTCGAGATTCACTATAAGGGCAAGAGCATTGCCGACGTGCTCGACATGACGGTCAGCGAGGCCCTCAAGTTCTTCGACCCGGTTCCCAGAATCCGTCGCAAATTGCAGACCTTGCAAGAAGTTGGACTCGGATACATTCATCTGGGCCAGCAGGCCACGACGCTGTCGGGCGGTGAGGCACAGCGGATCAAACTATCCACCGAGCTGTCCAAGATGGCCACGGGCAACACGCTCTACATCCTCGACGAGCCGACCACGGTTCTGCATTTTGAAGACATTCGTATGTTGCTCCATGTCCTCTCGGAGCTGGTGGAGCGCGGCAACACGGTCCTGGTCATCGAGCACAACCTCGACGTGATCAAGACCGCCGACTACATCATCGATCTCGGGCCCGAAGGCGGTGATGAAGGCGGAGACGTGGTGGCCACCGGGACGCCCGAAGAGGTGGCGCAGGAGCGTGGCTCATACACGGGTCAGTTCCTGGCGAGCGAATTGGGTCTTCGGGCCCGAACCAGCGGCAACGGGACCCGCCGCAACCGCCGCAAAGCCGTGGCCGCCTGAGCCTCGGGCGGCGTGCCCACAGGAGCTGTCTGTTGGGCTACCGGCACTAGTGTCCTGGGGCACGGGACACTATATTCCTGCGAGAACATGACGGACTACACGCACGACAGCGACAGAGAGGTAATCATGGACCCGAATCCCAAAATCGCCCAGAAGACGCCGTTCGTTGTGGACGAAAAGGCGGGCAAGTACGCCTGGTGCAGCTGTGGCAAAACCGAAAACCAGCCCTACTGCGACGGCAGCCACAAGGCCGACGGACTCTGCCGCCCCATGACGATCGAGCTGGAGGCAGACAAGAAGGTGGCCTGGTGCGGCTGCAAGCACACCAAGAACCAGCCCTTCTGCGACGGCAGTCACAAAGACTTAGGCTGACCTGATCTCTGGGTCGGCTCCTGCCGACCGGCGCTGTTTGCTCCCTGCCCCGATCCGTTCCGCGGTCTCCGATTTCGCTTTGGCCCGGGGCCGGAGCCTGTATCTTGAGCGTTTGGGAAGGATGCCGGGCTCCCGTCAGCGGCCCCGGATCCAGGGGATGAAAAGGAGGGCTGCTATGAACACCTTCAGCTTGGAAGAGGCTGATATCGCCGTGTCTCCACGTCCGGATTTTGCACCACGTCGCGGCACCTATATCAACATTACGGACCACGAG
>JAUVRN010000387.1 GCA_030597645.1 Candidatus Zixiibacteriota bacterium | reverse complement strand
GGGATTCGACCGGATCTGTACACGTTCGGCAAAGTGATCGGCGGCGGCATGCCGGTGGGTGCCTACGCGGGTTCACATGAGTTGATGGACAAGCTGGCTCCGGAGGGTCCCATCTACCAGGCGGGCAGCGGCGATCCAGGCGGACGGGGCCGGCACGTATGCGCGCTTCCATGCCGAGCTGCTCAATAGCGGCGTCTACTTCGCACCTTCGGCATACGAAGTGGGATTCCTGTCGCTGGCACAGGACGAGCCCCTGCTGGAGGCCGCGGGAACCGTAGTCCGCACGGCACTCGACCGAACGATCGGGGAGGCGGGTGCATGAGCGACGCGTCCACCACCGTGGCGTCTCCTTTTGTGGAGGCCTGCTTTGGTCGGCCCCACGAGCGCGTGCCCATTTGGATGATGCGCCAGGCCGGACGGTACCTGCCCGAGTATCGCAACGTCCGTGAGCAGTACACGTTTCTCGAGATGTGCCACACGCCGAAGGTGGCGGCCGAGGTGACGCTGCAACCGCTGCGCCGGTTCGATCTCGATGCGGCCATCATCTTCTCCGACATCCTGATCTTCCTTCCGGACATGGGACTGCGGATCGATTTTCCGGGCGGCGGCCCGCAGATCGAAAACCCCGTCTCCTCACCGGCCGACGTGGATGCGCTCGTGGAGTTCGATCCGGCCGCCGGTGAACACGCGGTGTACGAGGCGATCCGCATCTGCACTGCGGAGCTTGCAGGCACCAAGCCGCTGATCGGATTCTCGGGCGCCCCGTATACGCTGGCGTGCTACGCCATTGAAGGAAAGGGTTCCAAGGACTGGTCGCAGGCCAAGGCGTTCCTGCACCGCCATCCGGAGGCGGCCGATGCGCTGCTCTCCAAACTGGCCGAATCCGCAGCGCGTCACCTCCAGGCCCAGATCGATGCCGGCGCCTCCGTGGTGCAGATCTTCGATTCGTGGGCGGGCTCTCTCGGTCGCGAGGACTTCGAGACCTTCAGCAAGCCGTACATCACGCGCATCGTCGATGCGGTAAAGCGACCGGACATTCCGGTCATCGTATTCGCACGGGGCGTACCGCCTGACTGGCAGACCGGCATAGGCGCCGACGTGTACGGCATAGACTGGCGCACCGACATTCGCTTCGCCCACGACGCACTGGCTCCGGCCGGCGTCCAGGGCAACCTCGACCCGGCGCTGCTGCTGGGTCCGGTGGAGCTCGCCGTCGAACGCACCGCCAGAATTCTCGATCGCATGAGGGGGCTGGATCGCTTTATATTCAATCTCGGACACGGCGTGCTTCCCCAGACGCCGCCTGAAACCGTAGGTACCATCGTCGACACCGTGCACAGCATCTCTACAGATGGAGCGTAATGATGTCCGCTTCTGATCCCATTCCGGTCACGCGCGATCTGTTGATCCGCTACGACAAACCGGGGCCGCGTTATACGAGCTACCCCACCGCACCCGAATGGAACGATGAGTTCGGTCCGGGCGACTACCGGAAGGCACTCGACGACGCGGCCACGCGCGCGGGTGAACCACTCTCCATGTACATCCACATTCCCTTCTGTCACGAGCGCTGCATCTACTGCGGCTGCAACGTGGTCGTGACCGAGAAGGAAGGCGTCGCCGACCGCTATCTTGACTATCTCGACCGCGAGCTGGAACTGGCGGCCCAGGTCCTGGGCGATCGTCGCGACGTGATGCAGTTGCACTGGGGCGGCGGCACACCCACCTACCTGGGCACCGACCAGATCGACCGACTGATGGCTTCCATCGGCAAACGCTTCCGGCTGAGCGCAGGGGCCGAGATTGCGATCGAGATCGATCCGCGGGTCACCACCCACGATCAGATCAAGAAACTGCGCGACCTGGGATTCAACCGGATCAGCATGGGTGTGCAGGACCTCAATCCCGAGGTGCAGCGTGCCATCACCCGGTACCAGACCGAGCAGGAGACCGTCGATCTCTACCGCTGGTGCCGCGACGCCGGGTACGAGGGCATCAACTTCGATCTCGTGTACGGCCTGCCGCAACAGAAGCCGGAATCCTGGGCCCGGACCATTCGCGCGATCATCGAGCTGCGCCCGGATCGCCTGGCGGTCTACAGTTATGCTCATGTGCCCTGGATTCGCCCTCATCAGAAGTGGATTTCCGAAGAGACCCTGCCCACGGGTCCGGACAAGTTCGAGCTGTTCGCCAACGCGCGACAGATGTTCACCGACGCCGGCTACCGGGCCATCGGCATGGATCACTTTGCCCTGCCCACAGATGAGCTGACCGTGGCTATGGACGAACGACGGTTGCATCGGAATTTCATGGGCTACAGCGTGGTGCCCGCCGAAGAGATGATCGGTTTCGGCACGTCGGCCATCGGCGAGATCGGCGGTTGCTACGCGCAGAACTACGTCAAGCTCTCCAAATACTACGAGGCGATTGACGCCGGCGACCTGCCGGTGCATCGCGGCTTCGAGCTGTCGCAGGAGGACATCGTCCGCCGTTGGCTGATTCGGCGGCTGATGTGCGATTTCTACCTGGACACCGCGGAGCTGAAGCGGCGTTTCGACGTGGACTACCGGGAGAACTTCGCTGCCGAGGAGGAGGTGCTCTCAGAGTTCTACGAGGAGGAGTTCGTCCGCCGCGACGGTGAGAACATCGAAGTGCTGCCCCTCGGGCGGGTGTTCATTCGCAATGTGGCCATGGTCTTTGACGCGTATCTCAAGCGACCGGAAGGCCAGCGCATGTTTTCGCGCACGGTATAGCCATGCAGACACGCGTGGCCGTCATCGGCGGGGGCGTTACCGGCCTGTGTGCGGCATTCTATCTCTCCAGAGCGCTTGGTTCAGATCAGGTCACCCTCATTGAGGGAGATCAGGAACTGGGCGGTCAGACGCGTACTCTGCGCACCGACGGATTCGTCTGTGACTGGGGTCCCAACGGGTTCCTCGACCGGGAACCGCTGACGCTCCAGTGGGTGGACGATCTTGGTATCTCGGGCGACCTGGTGCAGGCCGATGAAGCTGCCGCGCATCGGTTCATTCTGCGTGACGGGCGACTGATCGAGATTCCGCTGGCACCGCCCAGGTTTCTGACATCGCCGATCCTCTCCGTTC
>JAUVRN010000413.1 GCA_030597645.1 Candidatus Zixiibacteriota bacterium | reverse complement strand
GAAGTTGGAGCAGAGCAGTGTAACGTCGAATCCCGAAGCCGCCAGGCGCTTGAGGTTCTCCTGGAGGTGTACTTCCGCCCCGCCCGCAAGCGGGTTCTGCAGATCCTGCCAGTTGATGACCAGCAACCGTCCCCGGCCCGCTGACGTCATGGACTTTCCTGCTCCCCGGTGAGCGCACCGGTCTGCGATTGCAGGTGCTGAACCTCCACCCGCAGTATCGGGCCCAGTGTATCCGTGGGGTTGGCCTCGATCCAGAGATCGATGAGTTCGAGAAGCGTGTCATAGCGCTGTCGCTCGTACAGAAACGCGGCTGCGCGTCGGAACGCATCCGCATACGTGGGCCGCAGCCCGAGCGCGTGACGATAGGCCGGCAGGGCCCGGTCGGGATCCCCGCTCACCTCCGCAGCCACCGCGTAGTTGTAATACAACTCTGCGTGCCACTCGACCGGCAGTGTCTCGAGCATCGAGTCCAGTTCGTCCTTGCGGTCGTATTCCCCGGCGAGTTGAGCTCTGTACACCCGCGGCCCGGGGAGCCGCGGCCTCAGTTGCATGGCCAGGGCCGCTGCGGTACGGGCCCGGTCCGGACGGCCCTGTCTTCGAAACTCGTCGGCGATGTACAACAGGCCCGTAGCGTAGTTATCGGCGATACGCCGCGTGGTTTCATTCTTGAATATCGTGGTGTCCGCGACGCTGCGGTATCTGTACTCCTCCGTATAGCGCTTCATGACCAGCTCGCGATCGGCGATGCGGGCACCGCGGTCCGGCACCACGCGCATGACCATCCCCTCCAGCCGCAGATTGCTGTCGAGCGGTGCACCGCGGTAGCGTCGCACGCTCTCCGGCGAGCTGGTACCGAAGTAGATCGGCCGCCGCCACTGATTCGATTCCAGCACGATGTTGACGACCTGCGCCTGAACCCGGCCCAGCTGCGACGTGGGCCGCATGAGATCGATCTCGTCATTCGTCAGTGCGAACGGCACGCCGTGTCGGTTCTTCATCTGCCGGATGTACCAGTGCGTATTGGCCAGCGACAGATTCACGATATCCACGTCCCTGCGTATGCCGTAGGCTTCCTGGAGACACCAGAGAGGAAACGTGTCGTTGTCTCCGGTGGTGAACAGGATGCCGTCGCGATCGCACGACTGGAGCAGGTTCCAGGCATAATCGTACGGGACAAAGTCCCGTGACCGATCGCATTGCCAGTAGTTGGCCACCACCGTTTTGGCGGGCAGGGCAAACAGGAACACGGCGGAAGATGCCGTGACCACCACTCTCCAGGCGGGTCGACCCGGATCGAGAAACACGCGCAGAAAGGCGGCCGTGCCGAGCCCGATGCAGAGCCCGAACAGGGCGAAGCCGGTCGTAAAGAAGTAGTCCCGGTCACGCACTTCGAGGTAGGCCTGGTCCGAAACCCGCGGGTTGTAACGCGTACCGTCAGCGAAATTCATGTAGATGACGAGACCCACCGTGGCGAGAAACAATGTGAGTACCAGCGGCAAGCCGATGCGCCAGTAGACGGCACCGAGATACCCCACCCCGAACAGTCCCAGGCCAACCAGGAGGAGAAACGCGGGTGAACGCGTACCGGCGGCGGGATTGGACAGATCGTACGGTCCGCTTTTGATACCGTACTGCGTCTCGAAGAACGACCAGAAACCCATGCGGGGATGTCGACCGAGCTGATGCGCCCAATCACCGCGTCGTTTGAGCATGCGCGCGACCATCGACTGGCTGCCGTACTGTTTGCGCTCCACGAATCCCTTGAAGGTCTCCCAGGTCTCAGGACTGTTCTCGTCGATGCTCGGATCGAGGCGACTGCGCAGCGGGATGAACGCATGCACCGAATAGCCCACCAGGGCTGCGGCGGCGCGCCCCACCGGTAACGCCCACAGCTGTCGGTGCTCTCTCCCACCCCGCACGGCTTCCCGGATACAGCCCGCCTGAAGCCCCAGCGTTACCAGCAGCGTCAGTATCCAGTCTGTGTTGGACCAGTAGAACGACTCGAACCACTGCCCGATTGCTCCGCTCGAGCTCAGCAGCTCGGGGTTTGGGACGGTGCGCAGGGGCAGGGTCGCCGAGAATATCGCGTACTGAACCACCATCCAGGCCGGAACGATCCACGGCGCGAGTGTTCGCCGCCCCGTTCGTGCGAGAGCCAGCCAGAGGATGCCGGTACCCAGGACCAGCACGAGGTTCCACAAGAAGGCCTCCACACCGCTGATCATCACCGCCATGGTAGCGCCCACGGCCACCCACAGGATCCAGTGTCGCCGCCAGTCAGGTCGCAGTAGGAAGACGGTCAGCCACAGTCCAGGCAGCGCGAGATAGATCATCATGTGCACGCTCAGACCGAGCACGGCCACGAACGTGGCCAGCACCAGCAACCTCTGGCCACGGGGCTCGTAGCGCACATCGACCCAGACCAGGGCGATGTAGATGAGTGCATAAAACGCCAGCAGGGTGACCCCGTAGACCTCGGCCTCGATCGCGTTGATCCATACCGTGCGACCGAACCCGGACATGATGGCACCGCTCAGGCCGGCCGTGAACACGAGCCAGCCGCGCCCCCAGAAGGACGCTCCCCGGAACAGGTAGCGCCTCACGATTCGCGCCACAATGAGATAGCCCAGTGCCACGGCCAGGGCACTCGAGAACACCGAGAGCAGATTGACGCGCAGTCCGATATCGGCGGGCACCGGGAACAGTGAAAACAACCTGCCGAGAAGAATGTACAGTGGTGTTCCAGGGGGATGCGGTACACCGAGTATTGTGGCGCACGCGATGAATTCACCACAGTCCCAGAACGAGAGCGTGCGCTGGACCGTCATCCCGTAGAGTACCAGGGCGATGACGGCGGCCAGGGCGGCCAGGTAGTAGTCGATCCGGGG
>JAUVRN010000150.1 GCA_030597645.1 Candidatus Zixiibacteriota bacterium | reverse complement strand
TCATAGGGTGTGCCCCACCGCTGATACTCCTCCCAACGGAGAAGCCGGCGCGACGCCCACTGCGTGGTGGCAAAGAACAGCCCGTCGGCACCCGCGTTGAGCAGCTCCGTCACGTAGGACTCAAAGGTCTGCGTGATCGCCTCGAGGGCCGTCTCCACGAGGTCGGGGTGTTCGCGGAGGTGCTGCACCAACAGGCCGTCGTCGGGCACCAGGTCTCCGGCGACGGACAGTGGTGTGAATACCGTCATGAGTACCGGGACGCCCCGCGCGCCGGCGGCGGTGAGTCTGACCGCTGCGAGGTGTTCGGCCAGCACACCGGCGTTGGGATCCCGCGGTTCGATCTTGCGCCAGTCCTCCGGTGACTGGACTGGAACATACTTGGGCACAGGCTTGCGCATGACATCCGTGCTGGGCTCGTACAGATATCCCCAGTCTTCCAGATGATAGCACGCACGGGGATTGAGCTTGATCCAGTCCCAGCCGTACTCACGCTGAAAGCGCAGCATGGCATTCGAAAGGGACACCGGATCGTTCTCGTCGTCGTAGAAGTGCCGCCAGAAGGCGATGGGTATACGATCGGAGACTTCGCTGCGAACCAGAGCGGTCAGCCGATCGCGGCCCGCCGAAGCCATGTTCACAGGCATACGTCAGTTCACGCGGATGGTGGGTTCAGGCATGGGGCCATTATATTCGCGCTCCGAGCGGCAAACAACCGTTTTGCCGGCCACAGATCCAGTGTCCCATTGCAGAAACTACGGTATGGAAACCACGGCCGTGCCGCCGTGGAGGCGGGACCAGGCCTCGAGCGTCGTCCAGAGTGTGTCGGGAAACAGTCCAAAGTATATCACGCACACGGCCAGAATCACGGCTACCGGACCCCACGCACGCGGTGTCACCGCACGCGGGATGTCCAGCCCGCTCCGCATATAGAGGTAGACGATAACGCGCAGATAGTACCCGACACTGATCAACGTGCCGGCCACGGCCACGATGACCAGCGTCACATGTCCCGCCTCGATCAATCCGCGGAAGATCTGCAGCTTGCCGATGAAACCAGCCGTCATCGGGAAACCGGCCAGGGACATCATGAACACGGTCATGGCCATAGCCAGAACAGGCGTTCTCCGGGCACCGCCACTGATGTCGTCGTAGGTCGCCGCAGCCCCGTCGCGCTCGAACGCGAGCAGTACGACGAAGGCACCCAGTGTCATCATCCCGTACGCGACCAGATAATAAAGGAGTGCGGGCACCCCACCGCGGGTCGTGATCATGATCGCGAGAAGCAGGTAGCCGGCGTGCGCGATACTGGAGTACGCCAGCATCCTCTTGAGGCGATTCTGTGCCAGCGCCCAGAGATTACCGGCCAGAATGGTCAGTACGGCCAGCGTGGCGATCAGGCTGATGGCCGCCTCACCCGCCTGCAGGTAGCCCAGGGTCACCAGGCGGTAGAGCGCCACGAAACCCGCCGCCTTGGGTGCGACCGCAAAGAACGAAGTGACGATTGTCGGCGCACCTTCGTAGGCATCCGGCGCCCACATGTGAAAGGGCACGGCCGCGATCTTAAACGCCAGGCCGACGAAGATCAGCAGCATGCCCGCCGTAGCCAGGGCATCCAGGGGCACCGACTCGAGCAACAGGAGCTGATGGAGTGTACCCGCAGAGTTGTACAGGAGCGCGATACCGTACACGAAAAAGGCTGAAGCGAAGGCCCCGTATACGAAGTACTTCACCCCGGCCTCCACGGACGCTCGCTCGTGACGATGGAAGGCGGCCAGGATGTACAACGGGACGGACATGATCTCGAGCCCGAGGAAGATGACAATCCAGTTTTGTGCTGAGGCCATGACCATCATGCCCAGCACGGACATGTATATCAGGGCCACGAACTCACCTGCATGGCGGCGGGCTACCGCATCGCCGTTGCTCACCAGGACCGTCATGGCAGCCGCGACCGCCAGGAAGAAACCTCGCGCGAAGTAGCTGACCCCGTCGCCGCCGTAGTCGCCGCCGAACGCCCAGGCCGTCGGATCGAGCCGCCACCAACTGACCAGCGCGACGGCTACCAGCATCCCTCCGAGACCGGACGCCAGGCGATGCCGTCCAAACGCCGCCGCCAGCAGCGTCACGAGGACTGCGCCTGTCAGCCCGAGCTCGGGCGCGAATACGTCCAGGTTAAGGTTGCTCGGCGTCACGCTCCTCCTCCACAACGAGTTGGGGAGAATCCACCGCCGGCACCGACGTGGTCTGCCGGGCGTACATCTCGTGCATCATATTCTGAATGGCGGGCGTCATCTTGTCGAGGAACGCGTTGGGGTAGACACCGACCCAGAAGATCGCCACGACGAGCGGTACCAGAATCCAGCGTTCGCGCCTGGACAGGTCCGTCACGTTTTCGTTTTCCGGTCGCGTAATCTTCCCCAGTGCGACTCTCTGCAGCATCCAGAGCATATAGACGGCCGCGAGGACGATCCCGAAGGTGGCAAAGACCGCGGCGACCGGATACACCTTGAACGTTCCTACCAGGATCAGGAACTCGCCGACGAAACCACTGGTGCCGGGCAGCCCGATGGCCGCGAGCGTCGCCAGGACCAGCGCCGTGGTCCAGAGGGGCATGCTCTTGAACAGGCCGCCGAGTTCGGAGATCTGCCGGGTATGTCTCCGCTCATACAGCATACCGACGATCAGGAACAGCATGCCCGTGATGACGCCGTGGTTGACGCTCTGCAGGAGACTCCCGGCAAGGCTCTGGATGTTGAGGGCGCAGAGGCCAAGCATTACGAACCCCATGTGAGCTACCGACGAAAAGGCCACAAGTGATTTGACGTCCTTTTGAACCATGGCCACCAGTGCACCGTAGATGATCCCGATGATGGAGAGCACGATCAGGTAAGGGACAAAAGTCGCGAATGCATCGGGAAACCACGGCAGGGCGAACCGGAAAAAGCCGTACACACCCATTTTGAGCAACACCCCGGCCAACAGCACGCTGCCGGCCGTCGGTGCCTCCACGTGGGCATCGGGCAACCACGTGTGAAACGGGAATAGCGGCAGCTTGATTGCGAAGGCCAGTGCGAACGCCAAGAACAGGTAGATCTGGACATCATAGGCAAAGGTCAGGCCGGAAAGCGCGACCCAGTCGAAATTCCAAAAGCCCGTGGCGCGATATGCGCCCGCCGCCAGGTACACGATGGCCACGAGCATCAACAGGCTGCCCAGCATGGTGAACAGCACGAACTTGAAGGTCGCGTAGCGCCTGCGCTTGCCGCCCCATATTCCGATGAGGAAATACATCGGCACCAGCATGACTTCCCAGAACAGGTAGAAGAGCACCAAGTCCAGCGCTACGAAGACGCCGATCATCGCCGCCTCCAGAACGAGCATCACGGCGTAGTAGCCGCGCTCCTTCTGCGTGATGCTGGTGAACGACGACGCGATGGCGAGCGGGCACAGGAGCGTGGTCAGCAGAACCAGCAGCAGACTGATGCCGTCGATGCCGACGTGGTAGGCGATGCCCAGCGACGGGATCCAGTCTACTTCGGTCTCGAACTGCATGCCCAGCGCAGGATCAAAGTGACGCCACAGGTATATGGAGACGGCAAACGTGATCAGCGACGCCGCCAGCGCGATCCAGCGCGCGACGCGCGCACTCCTGCCCGGCCAGAGTGCGATCAGGGCCGCTCCGCCCACTGGTATCGCCAGCAACCACTGAATGATCTGCGTGTCCATCGCTTAGAGACTCCACGCCAGGGCGTAGTAGCCCAGGATGAGCACTACGCCGACCGCAAAGACGAGAATGTAGTTACGCAGCGTCCCGGTCTGGAAATGGCCGAGCAGGCGACCCGTCCCCCGCGTGACCCAGGCCAGCCCGTTGGCGAAGCCGTCGATGAGGTAGACGTCCACGTACTGCCACAGCAGCCTGGACCCGGCAACCACGGGTTGCACGAACAGGCGGTCGTAGATCGTATCCACGTAGTAGGCGTGGGCCAGCAGGTTGCGCAGACCGAGCAGACGGGTGGCCAGCGCGGTCGCCTTTTCGGTCTGCGTCACGTAGAAATATCGTGCGCCAAGGATACCGCCGACGGCAAGCCCCAGCGTGAGCGCCATCAGCAACCACTCGGTGGCGGCCGACCCGTGGGCGGCGGCCGGCATCTCGGCCCACACGGGCTCGAGGAAGTGAGCGAACCAGTCTGCCCCTCCGAGTACATGGGGCCAGCCGATGAAACCGCCCACGATCGACAGTATGGCCAGGATCCAGAGCGGTGCCGTCATGACCGGCGGCGATTCGTGCGGGTGCGTACCCTTGGGCCAGCGCGACTCGCCTTCGAACGTCAAGAAGTAGAGGCGGAACATGTAGAATGCGGTCAACGCCGCGGCCAGCACCCCGATCAGCCAGATGACCGTCGAGTGAAACGGCCCGGCGAACGCACCCCACAGGATGGCGTCCTTGGACACGAAACCGGACAGCGGGATGATACCGGCGATGGCAAAGCAGGCAATGAGCATGACCCGCCGGGTCTGCGGCAGGACGCGGGACAGTCCTCCCATGCGACACATATCCTGCTCACCGGCCATGGCGTGGATGACGGAGCCCGCACCCAGGAAGAGGAGTGCCTTGAAGAACGCGTGCGTCATCAGGTGAAAGATGCCGGCCGCGAACGCGCCCACACCGCAGGCCATGAACATGTATCCGAGCTGACTGATCGTGGAATAGGCGAGAACCTTTTTGATGTCACTCTGCGCCAGGGCGACGGTAGCCGCGAAGATAGCGGTCGCGGCCCCGATGCCCGCCACCACGGCCAGCGCCTGCGGCGACATCACAAAGAGCACGGACGACCGGGCCACCATGTACACGCCGGCCGTGACCATGGTCGCCGCGTGAATCAGCGCGGATACAGGCGTGGGACCTTCCATGGCGTCGGGCAGCCACACATGCAGAGGGATCTGCGCCGATTTGCCGGTGGCACCGAGAAAGAGCAGCAGGCAGATGGCGGTGATCAGGGTTCCACCGACGACGAACGTGTCGGCCGCGGCGGCGGACACGCCCCCAAAGTCAAGTGTACCGACCTGCCAGAACAGCATCATGAGCGCCAGCGCGAATCCGAAATCGCCGATGCGATTGACGATGAAGGCCTTCTTCCCGGCATTGGTCGCGCTGTCTTTGGTGTACCAGAATCCGATGAGCAGGTACGAACAGAGTCCGACGCCTTCCCAGCCCACGTAGAGCAGCAGATAATTGGCGCCCAGCACCAGCGTCAGCATCATGAACATGAAGAGATTGAGGTACGTGAAATAGCGCACGTAGTCCGGCTCGTCGCGCATGTACCCGATGGAGTACACGTGGATGAGAAAGCCCACGCCGGTTACAGCCAGTGCCATGACGATCGACAGCGGGTCGATCAGGATGGCCGCTTCCACATCGAAACGTCCGACGGTGATCCAGCTAAAGAGAACGTGTTTGACCGAGCGGGCTCCATCAGGCAGCGACAACAGATCGAAAAACACCACCACCGAGCATACGAACGAAGCCAGTACCATACCGGAGGCCAGCGGGCCCACCAGGCTGCGCGGCCAGCGACGCCGTCCAAGGCCCAACAGGAGAAAACCGGCCAGCGGGAAGAGCGGTATCAGCGGTGCCAGCGACATTGCATCAGCCCTTGAGCAGGTTCAGGTCGTCGATGTTGAGAGATTTGGTCTGCCGGTACACGGCGATAACCAGGGCCAGGCCGACCGCGGCTTCCGCCGCG
>JAUVRN010000363.1 GCA_030597645.1 Candidatus Zixiibacteriota bacterium | reverse complement strand
GAGCGCCAGCCCCAGGGCCGTCAGTTTGAGCGGAAGATTCTTAAGCCACACGGGCTACTTGCGTGACTGCGCGAGCGCGCGACCGAAGCTCACCTCGCCATTGTCGATTCGTATTAGAAAACCACACTCTGGACTGGCACAGACCCAGGCCTTGTAGCGAATCGTCGCGCCGTCACGTCCATAATCGGACAGGGGCAGCAATTTTCCCCCGTCGCATTTGGGACAATCCGGGAATTGCGCGAACATGCAACCTCCTTACCCCACCCGTGGGCCGAAGAGAACGAGCACCACCGTATTGTGAAACGCCGAATGACCAATGGGCGGAACACAGGTACACGGTGCGGAACGAGAGCCATAAGATTGGCCCACACCACCCGTCGTGCGTATTCAATATATGGACGCCCCCGAAGGGCTACCAAGGGAATTCTCCAGGCCCCTCGTTGGGGTGATTCGCGAGCGGAAACGGTCCCGGCAGGCCGCAGGCGGTTGCCGTCGTGAAGCTACTGCGACATCGAGACCAGGCCTCTATTCGAGGCGCAGGGGGTTGTTCCAGTAGAAGCGTGTAACTCCGCCCTCCGTGCCGAACCAGACATAGCTACCATCCAGTACGATGTCATAGGCAAACTCGTGCAGCAGGCCGTCGTCACGGGTATAGTGCCGCCAGACTGATTTGTGGCGAATATAACGCCAGACCCCGGGCAGGCTGGACACCCACAGGTTCGCTCCGTCCACGGCCAGCGCATAGAGATTGCCGTCGGGCAGTTCGACCTGATTGCGAAACACTTCACGAGCACGAAGCGTCGAGTCCATGAGGATCAGCCCACCGTCGGTGGCACACCAGAGTCCCTCGGGTCGAAGCACCATGTCCCGTACCTGGCCGCGCAGGAGTCCGACGTCCGTGGCGATACGCGTCCAGTCCCCATCGGTCTGCCGGATGCGGTAGAGCCCCGTCTGCGTGCCGGCCCAGACGTAGCCCCAGGCACGCGTGAACGCATAGACCCAGGGTGAACCGATTGCGCCGGTCGTCATGCGAATGGCGGCCCGGCCGGTGTCGGCACGGGGATCGAGCAGGGCCGGCCCCTGTTGAGTACCGACCCACAGCAGATCACCGTCACGATAGAGCGCCGTGATGCCTTCGTGCGGCAGCCCGTCGGTCGGGGTGTACTTCCGCCACCGGTCCTGCTCGCGGCCGAGTTTGAGCAGGCCGAAGCGCGTACCGAAGAACACCATCTCCTCCATGGACGTGATGGCGGTGATGTCGCCCGTCGCAGCTACGGCATAGAAGGGCTCGAGATATGCCCAGGCGCTGTCGCGAGCATCGTAAATGGATATAACCGGCGGCTCATCCACATACGCGCGTCCCCCCATGTACCAGAGGCTGCCGTCGTGGTACAGGGTCTGTACAATATCCTGGTACGGTCCGTTGCGATAGAACCGGACGTCTTCGACGACCGCGTCGATCTCGCCGACGCCGTATCCCCAGGTACCGATGAAGAGTCGGCTGCGGTTGACGGCATCTCGCAGCGCCGAAGTGATGGGGAACCGGCGCAGGTTCCGGTCTATGAACACGCCGTGGGGCGTGGCGCGGCCGGGTGGGTGGTATGACAATTCGAAGGGAGTAAACAGCGACGGAAACCGGACGGACGAGACGTCGTCACGCACCAGGCCCAGCGGAAACTCGAACTCGCGCCGCCATTCGTCGATCACCTCGTTATACGAATACGGACCGAGGGGGGTCTCCACCCACAGCGTCTGATAATCGTCGTCAAAGGCGATCTGCAGAATCTTCGGATCATCCAGCCCGCTGGACGCCGTCAGCGGGGGGAGAAACCGGCGCCCCACAGTGTGAAAACGACCTACCCCGTTGGGCATCGCCATGTACAGCAGGTCGAAGCCCTGGGCAAAGCCTGTGACCTGGCGCATGTTGACATACGAAAGCCAGTCCCCGTGGTAGTAGTCGCGTCGCACGGGCTGGGCGCTCAGTTCGGACGTCCCGCCCCAGGCGAGTCCGAACAGGATCGCGCTCACCGCGAGGCGTGCGGCGACAGGGCAGCATGGTGCCCACGGCCCGATTCCGAGGCGAAGTGTACGCATCACAAGTCTGCGGAGCGGGGATCTAGTAATACGCGGGCCACTCACCCGCTTCGATTCGTCCAAAAGCCTGCGGGAGGGCTTCGGCAATATCGCCGGCGATCAGTCCGCGCTCGCCGGTGTGCGCGGCGCCGACGTCACCGGCCAGTCCATGCAGGTATACACCCGCCGTGGCCGCGGCGATTACGGACATTCCCTGGACGATCAGCGATCCGATCAGTCCGGCCAGGACGTCTCCGGAACCGGCCGTGCCCATGCCGGCGTTGCCGGTTGGGTTGATGTAGGCCTGACCGGTGACCGTGGCCACTACCGTCCCGGCACCCTTGAGCACGCAGACGCAGTCAAAGTGCCGCGCGGCCCGCAATGCGGAGCCGACGCGATCGCCCTCGATGTCCATTACTGTAACGCTCAAGAGGTGAGCCAGTTCGCCCGCATGTGGAGTAATGACCAGGGGGGCGCGGTGGCGGACCAGCCGATCGGGATCGGCCCCGAACGGGTAAATACCGTCGGCGTCCAGCACCAGCGGCCGGTCCAGACGCTCGATGAGGCGGCCCAGCAACTCCTGGGTCTCGTGGTGACGACCCACGCCGCACCCGAGGACACAGGCCGCAGCCGCGTCGACCATGCGTTCGATTTCACCGGCGGCACGGACGGCCAGGGCACCGCGCCGCTTGAGTTCCGGCAAGGGATGCGTCACCACCTCGGTGACCTTGGTTTCGCAAATGGCATTGAGACTGGCCGGTACACCGAGCGACACCAGACCGCAGCCGGCACGCAGCGCCGCCCGAGATGCGAGCACAGCCGCACCCGTCATACCCGTTGACCCGCCCACGACAGCCAGCCGTCCGAATGTTCCCTTGTGACCGTCGTGTGGTCGCCGTGGCAGCAGGTCGTGTACGCCGCGCCCCGTGATCAGATACGTGTCGCTGGAGATCCCCCTGTGAGCGTCATCCGGGATGCCGATGTCGATCGGATAGACGCGGCCCACGTGAGCGCGGGCCGGCATCTGGAAGTACCCGGTTTTGAGTTCAGCCAGCGCGGCCGTGGCAATGCTGGTGAATACGTCGCCCTCCACGGCGCCGGTGGCCAGGTCAACGCCGCTTGGTGCATCGATCGCCACCACGGGGACGGTTGAATCACGACACGCCCGTGCCCAGG
>JAUVRN010000405.1 GCA_030597645.1 Candidatus Zixiibacteriota bacterium | reverse complement strand
CGCGCGGCTTCGCTGTACGAGTCGCGTAGCTGATCGAACGTGATGCTTCTGTGTGCCGGATTGTTGACGTCGGGAGAGATCGATGCCGTCTTGTTGGTGGGACCGAGCGAGCCCGCCACGAGACGCGGTCTGGCCGGATTCTGCGTTGTGAATTCATCCGCGGCCGCACGCGCCAATTGGGCTGACGCCACGTGCATCTCGTACACGAACGGCTCCAGCCGGTAATCGGCCTGCGACACGGACGTGGCCGTGAAAGTATTGGTGCCGATGATGTCCGCGCCTGCCGCGAGGTACTTGTGGTGAATTTCGGAGATGATATCCGGTTGTGTCAGCGACAGAATGTCGTTGTTGCCTTTGAGGTCGCTGGGATGATCCGCGAAGCGCGCACCACGATAGGTGGCCTCGTCGAGGCCGGACGACTGGATCATCGTCCCCATGGCGCCGTCCAGGATCAGAATCCGCCTGGACCGCGCCTGCTCAAACAGCTCAGTGCATCGGTCGTTCATGTTCCATCGGCATTCTGGTGCCCGCTAAACTCCCTTCCATCCGTGGTATGATCAATGGGTTTTTTTTGATGGCCACCTGTGAACCGGGGCGAAAAGTTCCCGGCCGTGCGGGCGGGCCGACCTTAATCTCTCGCCCGCGGAGGCAGCCGCAGGTACACGACTACGCTGACGAACAGGCACACCAGGGTACCGCCGGCGATGGTGTACACCACGCCTATGCGCTCGGCCAGCGCGCCCATCAGGAAGCTGCCGATCGGCAGGGCACCGCCGAAGACCAGTCCCCAGACGCCCATCACGCGGCCGCGCAACTCGTCTGGCACGGTGAGCTGAATCAGGGTGTTGCTGGTAGAGAGGAATCCGATCAGCCCGGCGCCGGAGAAGGCCAGGCAGATGCCGGCCAGCACCGGGTTGGTCATGAAGGCGAATATCGTGTTGGCGACGCCGAAGAGCCACAGACCGCCGAACACCTCCCGGCGCGGATTCTTGCTCTCGCCGCGGCCGGCCACGTAGAGCGCACCCACCAGTGCCCCGATGCCGTTGGCGGCGAGGATCGCGCCGTCGCCCGCCTCCGCGCGACCCAGCACATCCTGGGCGAACGCGGGCATCAAGGCTACGTACGACCAGCCGAAGATACCCGTCACGGCCAGCAACAGCATGAGGATGCGGATACGTCGCTGACCAGCCACGTACTCGAAGCCCTCCTTGAGCATTTGGAGGTGCGATTTCTCCGTGGGCTCGGGGAGCTTTTCCCGCGTTCTAATGAGCAGCAGGCTCCCGATCACCGCCACAAAGCTGAGGCTGTCGGCGAGGAAGCAGGCGGCGATGCCGAATACCGCCATCAGCAACCCGGCGATGGCCGGACCGACGATGCGGGCCGCATTGAACGCGGCAGAGTTGAGCGCGATGGCATTGAGCAGATCCTTGCGCCCGACCAACTGAATATAGAAAGACTGCCGTGTGGGGAGATCGACGGCGAAGGCCGATCCGATCAGGGTCACGGCCACCATCAGGTGCCACACCTCGACGCGCTCGGAATAGACGAGAAAGGCGACGGAGAACGACACCACCATCATGGATGTGTGCGCTCCGATGAGCAGCTTTCGCTTGGACATCCGATCCGCCAGCGCCCCGGCAGGGACCGAAAAGAGAAAGAGAGGCAGCAGGCTCAGACCGGTAATGGCCCCCAGGAGCAGCTTGGAGCCGGTCAGTTCGTAGACCAGCCACCCCTGGGCGGTCATCCGCATCCAGGTACCCACCAGCGATATGGTCTGGCCGGTGAAGAATATGCGGTAGTCGCGGATCTTGAGGGAGGAGAAGGTGCGATGAAGCCAGCCGGTAACGGGGCCCACACCCTCCTGAGCCGGTATGACTATGGGGTCCGGCTCTTTACCCTCAGGATTGATGCTCGATCGCCCGGCTCCCGACGTCTTCCCCATGTCGGGTCAATATGCGGCTCGGGCCGGTGCCGGGCAACAGAGGGCCATTTTGTACACCTTTTTTGCTGGCCCGCGCAACAGCGGCCTTCCGATAATGATTAAAGGGAGAGCGATCTCCCTGCTGGTCTCCGGACCAGGACGCCCCGGTCGTACGAGGTTCCCCTCCGCGGCCGGGGTTTGCATTTGGGGTAGCTACTGGACGGGTCAGACGGCGCAGACGACGTTCTTGCCCTGACCCTTGGCGCGGTAGAGCGCCTTATCCACCATCTCCACCAGGTTTTCCGCCGTACCGCCGTTGTCCGGATACGTGGAGATGCCGATCGAGACCGTGACGCGCAACGAGGGCAACAGCCCTTCGTCGGAAAAGTCGGTCCGTTCCACTTCGGTGCGGATCCGCTCCCCGATCTCGTGGGCATCGCTGGCCAAAGTCTGCGGCAGGATGACGATGAATTCTTCGCCGCCGTAGCGACAGACGAGATCGGTGTCGCGCACGATGCTGCGGATGACGCGCGCGATGCCCTTGAGGACCAGGTTACCGGCCTGGTGACCGTAGGTGTCGTTGGTGTTCTTGAACCAGTCGATGTCCACCATGATCAGCGACAGCGGCTGATCGTAGCGGCGGGCGCGCCGCTGCTCTTCGGCAAGACGCTCGGAGAAGAAGCGGTAGTTGTTGACGCCCGTGAGTTCGTCCGTAGTCGACTGATCTTTGAGTTCGTTGGTGAGGCGCGCGTTTTCCAGAGCCATGGCTGCCGAACCGGCGAGAATGGCCAGGACCTTCTCGTCCTTTTCCGAAAAGGCGCCCACTTCCACCGATTCAGCATTGAGCACGCCGATCGTGCGCCCGCGCGAGATCATCGGCACACACAGTTCACTGCGACCGCCGTCCAGACCCGCCTGATAGCGATTGTCCGTGGACACGTCGTAGAGACGCTGGGGCCGCCCGGTCCGCGCCACGTAGCCCGATATGCCCTGCATGTCGTACAGCTGGGGCGGCTTCATCAGCTGGGTCTGGCCGAGCTGCATGCG
>JAUVRN010000356.1 GCA_030597645.1 Candidatus Zixiibacteriota bacterium | reverse complement strand
GCCCGTTGCGGTCACAACAAACCGGTCAGTCCGTTGCGTACGTGCCCCCCGTAGCGCCTGCAACCACGCGGCACAAAACCGCTTGACGACACGGAGTCGGTTCGTTTATTGGATCGCAGCCAGTCAACGAACACGAGAGAAACTACGTCCGATGATCCAGCTTCTGTACCCCAACCGCTTCCACACCACGTCCGCCGCGAAGGCGCATGACGAGGTGGGCGGACGTATGCCCGTCGGGCTGGCCTGAAATCCGGGAGCAATGCGATTTCGAGCCGGGGCGCGGGCCCCGGCTCTTTTTGTTTGGGGAGTATCATGACAAGCGCAGTCACCGTACAGAGGCTCCGCCGTGAGTTCAAGCTCAGGGGTCGCGGAGGCCATGACCGAAAGACGCTGGTGGCCCTCGCTGACGTCGATCTCGATATCCACCAGCGGGAGCTCTTTGGCCTGCTGGGCCCCAACGGCGCGGGCAAAACCACGCTGATCAAGATCCTCTGCACGCTGCTCTTGCCCACGTCCGGCACCGCGGAGGTCGACGGCATCGACGTGGTGACGGAGTCCCACCGGGTGCGTGAGCGCATCAACATGGTCTCGGGGGGTGAGCATTCGGGCTACGGCATCCTGACCTTGCGGGAGCACCTCTGGCTGTTCAGTCAGCTCTACGGGATTCCGACGAGCGTGGCGCGGGAGCGTATCGAGGACATGCTGGGCGTTCTCGGCCTGAAGGAGGCCGCGGATGAGAAGATTTCCACTTTGTCCACCGGTATGCGCCAGAAGATGAACCTGATCCGCGGGTTCGTCTGTGACCCGAAAATCCTGTTCCTGGACGAACCGACGCTGGGGCTGGACGTGCAGGTCGCACGTGAAGTACGCACCATCGTGCGCGACTGGCTCGCTCGATCACCGGAAAAGACCACGCTGCTGACCACACACTATATGGCGGAAGCCGAGGCGCTGTGCGACCGCGTCGCCATCATCGACAATGGCCGGGTCATCGCCTGTGACTCACCCGAAAACCTGAAGCAGCTGCTCAACCACGAGGAGGTCTATCACGTAGAAACCGACCTCGTGCTGGAGCCGGAACGATCCCTTCCGGGGCGTGGCCGGCCTGCGGCGGTTCGGTGCCGAGCACAAGTCGAGCTCCGGCATCACCCGGTTCCAGGTCATCATGGATCGGGGCGCCGAGGTAGGCGACGTGACTGCGCGCCTGGAGTCTCTGGGCAAACAGGTGCGCACCGTCACGCGGACGGAGCCGTCGCTGGAAGACGTGTTCCTCCACCTGGTCGGGCGGAGACTGGACGATGAAAACGAAACTTAGCACCAATCTGCGTGCCATCTGGGCACGCAGCTACGTGCGGATTGTGGGAGCCAATCGCGAGTTCTCGTGGGTCTTCTTCGAGATCTTCCTGCCCCTGCTCAACGTATCCGCTTACGTGTTCGTCTACCGGGCGCTGGGAGCACCCAAGGAGTACGAGGGTTTTGTGATTATCGGCGGGGCCATGCTGGCCTACTGGCTCAACGTGCTCTGGTCCATGGCCAGCCAATTCTACTGGGAGAAGGAGATGGGCAACCTGGAGCTGTACCTGATCGCCCCCATCTCCCGGGTGGCCCTTCTGCTGGGCATGGCCCTGGGCGGCATCTTCATGTCGTCGGTGCGGGCGGTGTCCATACTGATCATGGGCGTCTTCCTGTTTGGCGTGCAGTTCCAGATCGCCAGCTGGTGGAGCCTGATCGGCACCTTCGTGCTCACGATGGTGGCGCTATACGGTCTGGGGATGCTCCTCTCGTCTCTCTTTATGCTCCTGGGACGGGAGGGCTGGCACCTGACCATGGTCCTGCAGGAACCGATCTACCGGGCCAGCGGGTTCTACTTCCCCGTCAAGTTCCTTGGGATGGCGACGGCACTGTCGGCCTCGCTGGTGCCCCTGACCCTGGGGATGGACGCCATGCGACAACTCTGTTTTGAGGCGGCCGCGGGCACCGGGGTCATGCCCGTGCACTGGGAACTGGCCGCACTGGCTGCGCTGGCGATCCTGTTCTTGGGGCTCTCCGTGAAGTCACTGGAATATCTCGAACACCTCGGCCGAAAAAGCGGCCGACTGACCATGAAGTGGCAATAAAATGAGTACGCGACAAGACTGGGCGGCGCTACGGTTCGGGCACTATCTGGGCTGGTCCATCGAGGCCAACTGGACTCATCCAATCGTATTCGGAATCTACTCGATTATCCGGCCGGTCTTCGCATCCCTGATCCTGGTCTTCATCTACAAGATCGTGGTCCGCGGTGACCTGCAGGCGGGCATGTTCGAGTTCCTCTACGTGGGCAACGCGTTTTTCATCTATGTGACGGCCGTGCTGTCCGCCACGGGGTTCATAGTCTACGACGACCGCGAGCACTATCAGATGCTCAAGTACATCTACCTGGCGCCCATCCGGATCTACTGGTACTTCCTGGGCCGTTCGGCCGCGCACATCACCATCTCGACCCTCGGGGTGGTGGTGACGCTGGCCATCGGTGTGGTGTTCTTCGACCTGGACCTGAATCTGGCCGTCATCGACTGGCCGCTGCTTCTGTTTGCCGTGGTCAGCGGCCTGATCGCCGTCCTGGCGATCGGGCTGCTCCTGATCGGCATCGCCCTGGTGACCGCCATGCACTCGCTGTCGTCGACCGAGGCGGTGGCAGGGGTGTTCTACCTGGCCTCGGGGTGCATCTACCCCATCGATATTCTGCCGGGGTGGCTGCAGGCGTTCTCGAAGGTCCTGCCCTTCACCTACTGGATGGAGATGATCCGGCGGGCCGTCCTCGGTCAGCGGCTGTCACCCGCCCTGGCGTGGCTATCCAACATAGAGCTGGTAGCCATCATGGCGGCCTCGACCATCGGCCTCATGGTGATCTCCCACTACGGCTTCAAACTCTGTGATTATGGTGCGCGGTACTACGGAAAGGTCGATCAGAGGACGGACCACTGAACTCCGGCGGCCGTTGTGGGCAATAAAAACTCCGGGGCCCTTGCGGGCCCCGGCGGAAAGAAGGGAGACATTATCTCCAGCAGGCTAATGAGCTTAACGTTAGTCTACTTGAGCAGCATCATCTTTCGGGTTTCCGTGAAGCCACTGGCTTCGGCCCTGTAAAAATAGACCCCGCTGGCTACTTTGGAACCCTGATTGTTGTCGCCGTGCCAGATCACTTCGTGCACGCCCGCTTCCGCATGGCCGTCGAACGTCTTAACAAGCTGGCCCGCTCCGTTGAAGACTCGGATCGAATAATCTGCGGCCTCCGGCCACGACAGCG
>JAUVRN010000391.1 GCA_030597645.1 Candidatus Zixiibacteriota bacterium | reverse complement strand
GAACGCGTCCCTGCTTCGAGCGCCCGCGTGTACTGGCCGGGTGGTTGGACGACCGGAAATACAGGCACGTCGGACACGAGGCCGTCTCCGGTTGCGGGTTTCGGTGAACCCTGGGCCTGAAGGCCTTGTGGCGCCGCGACCAACAGAACTGCTATGACGAGACCGTTAAGCAGCGGCCGGATCGGTATTTTCATTATTGCTCCCATGTTTATCATCCCCCACACTCATCTATCTGTACACCTGTACACTTAGAGATTGAAACTACCCATCACACCACGGCCGGCCAAACTTCATTCGAACTCCGTCCAGCGTAGCAACGGCAATAGCTGGAAGCGCCCATCGTGGCGCCAATCCGGCGGCGGCCAGGCCATCTCGCCGACTGGGACCATCCGGCTGACGCCCCACTCGACCGCCAGCTGCTCAAGCATTCCGTGCGTCTCGGTACCCAATCCAGCCACCCCCATCGCCTGCACTCGTCCTTCAAGTACCGCTCCGAGCCCACGAAGATCATCCACGCTCACCGCCCGAGACGCCCACACCGTTCTTGGAAGACTCTCGCTGTATGAGCTCAGCGCGTCCTGATACAGCAATGTCCAGCCGAGGTCGTCCGCTCCGAGTGCGCGCCTCACGTCTCGGTCAGCGAACTGATGCGTGGCCCGCGCGGCCCGTATCGCGACCGCCTCCGTATCCCGGATCGGGGACCCTGGCGAAGAAGTCGATTCAGTACCAAGCGCCGTCGCTAAGCGTTCGACAATGGTTGCGACCGCCTCCTGATTTGAGAAATCACCACGCAAGAACACCACGCGTGGAGCTACGCATCCCGCCTGGTCATAGGCGCAGACATCACGCGCCAGGGCAGCGAGTTCTTCGTCCGTCACGGCAGGACCCAGACAGACAATACCGAGCCGAGGCCCATACTCTACGATCGGGATCTCAGGTGGTGTGCGGGCACGAAGACTCCTGACCGCATCGGCCCCTCCGTACACAATTACTTTACCACTGCGCTTTGTCCACGCATCGGCAGCCGGGCTCGGCTGGTTCGCCGGCCACCACGTCGCGGCTATCGTTGTGGCCAGGGCGGGGTCCTCTTCGTGGAGCGCCCGGGCGAACAGACCAACGAGATCTGGTTCGTCCTGGGGAAGCTTGCACAGCACGGCCGAACGGACCAGCAGCCCCCGCAACACTGCGGTTACGGCGACCCCGGGCACGTTCCCGGCCAGGACGAGGAACAGTGCGGGTGGGCCGACTGCCTGCCGCCGTCTGCCTGGACGGCCTGCGTCGGGCTGCGGGTGATCGAGCAGTGTTGGATCTCCTATCTCACTGCGGACCAGGGACATTAAACTATTGTCCGTCCAGCCGATGGCGCTGGATGCGAGCAGATCCCTGGCGACCTGGAGCGGCCAACCCCCGGATGTCCGGAGGGCAGTGGCTGCCTGGGATCCGATCGGATCGTCCGGGTCCGCCAGGCGAAGCGCCGCCCGCGAAATCGCAGTAACTACGTCAGCGATTCCGTGCGTATCCCGTGCTTCAAGGGCTGCAGACCGGGCAGAATCGGCAACGGCAGCGGCGTCCGGGCCACTCAAGGCGGCAACCGTAAATGTTCCTCCGCCAACTGTCACACCTTCGTGGCAGACTTCACGCGTCCTCGTGCTGTCGAGGCCTGGCAGCCATGCGGGTCCCGGCGTCATCCCTGCGCTCCAAGGAGCTCAGCCGTAGCCAGTGAGCAGCCCCTGGGTGGCGCTCCCGGTGTCCGTCCAAGCCACTCGATCGTGTCTCCATCGGCGAGACCTCGATCCTCAGTCAGGA
The DNA here is from genome assembly GCA_030597645.1 of Candidatus Zixiibacteriota bacterium. Classification (GTDB taxonomy): domain Bacteria; phylum Zixibacteria; class MSB-5A5; order JAUVRN01; family JAUVRN01; genus JAUVRN01. Next base: position 1,280 of record JAUVRN010000391.1, on the reverse strand, counting down.
CCGCCAGCACGCTACCAACGTTGGCCAGGTCATAATGGCAAAGGAGGCCGGGTTCTCCCGGCCCTTTCTCCGTCAAGGTTACCGGATCCAGCACCCGGGTCCGCAACCAGGGGGGTCCGATCAGGTGAGTGTCCTCCAGACCGACACCGTATCGCTGCGACAACAGCTCCGTCATCCCGAATTCATTAATTGCCGCTCCGGCGTCCAATCCCAGGCGGGAAAGGAGTTGAGACATGATTGCCTGTCGATCGAGGCCACGCTGTCCCTTGGCGCCTCCCGTGTCCGTGACGCGGGAATCGGCGGGAAGGGCGACGGTGAAGTCGGTTCGATCGAGACAGCCAAGCAAATCCGCACATGCCAGCGTTGTTCCGAGCACTACCACTGGTTCAGTGCCTTCGGCGGCCGCTTCGAGTTCCCGGCACACCTGATCATCGGACAGGCCACCCGTGGGGTCCAGGCGGGCCGATCCGGACGCCCCGAATCGGGACAACACCTCGTCGAACATCCAGGCGAGGGAAGAGTCTGCCACGGGCTGAAAAGGCGGATGGACCACCAGGAACCGTGCTGAGTCGTGGCCACCCAGCACATAATGCCGGAAGGGTCCGGCCAAAGCCGCCCGATACGTGTCGGGCCGCCGGATCGGGTGCATGCCGCGCCCCGCCTCGCCTCGCGTGGTGCCACTCGTTCGGAATCGCAGGCAAGCGTCCGCCGGCTCGCCAACAATCAGGTCCACGGACCGAAAGGCCGCCGTGGGGGCAGCAGGGATGTCACGCCAGGAGTCTACAGACGCGGGACTCGTCCCGATCGCCCCGCAATAGCGACCGTACGGGAGATTGGTATCAATCTGGAGAGCAAAAATCTCGAGCGCCAAATCGTTGAACTTCGATTCGGACCACGGAATCGGCTCACCATCCCAGGCCTCGAACGCAAATTCGAGCGTTTCGGCCAGGGCCAGGAACCGGGAAGTGTGTGTCGCAGGCATGTGGCAGTTTCGCCACCGACGCGCCTGCGGACAAGCGGCGGTCAGCGTCCGGCGAGTCGACCCGTGTGCGACGTTCCTTTACGTATCCACTTTACTTCGACACCGTCACCCTCCGCCGATGCCGCAAGATGCCGGAACATAGACATATCCAGATCTTCATGTCCCCCGACTTCGATGACGACGTCGCCACCACGCAGGCCAAGTGTCGCAATGGGCGTTCCGGGGATAACGCGCAGCACGAGCAGACCTGATTCAACATCGAAGTACTCGGCCAGCTCAGGCGTCAATACTCGGAACT
>JAUVRN010000312.1 GCA_030597645.1 Candidatus Zixiibacteriota bacterium | reverse complement strand
GGCTGCAACAGATCCATACCCCGCGTGGTGACCTGCACCACCGTCACGGTGGGATAGCGATCCACGACCAGTCCGGGCAGACGATCGGCCTCGCCGTACACCCAGCGGAAGGATTCGTCCCCCCGGTATAGCGACACGCGCTTCTGCCGCGCCTCTTCCAGACGATTCCGAAACAGCGATTCGTCGAGCGCTTCGCCTGCATGGCGCGTCAGAATCCGTGCAGAGATCAGAGAGTGACGATTGTAGTAGCCGGTACCGAGAAAGCGCCCCGAATCGTCCAGGATGCGGCAGGTACCGTCCTGGCCGTCGGCCGGCTCCACACGGGCGACCTCGTTGGCGAACACCCACGGATGCCCCGCGCGCAACCGCCGCGCCTCGCGCGGCTTCAGATGCAGTACCAGGTCAGGCATGATAGAATACGCGTCGCCGGTCCAGATGACTGAGCAGGCGGCTAACGGCCGAGACGCTCGCCGAACACGCGCGTCAGTGCGGGTGTGATCTCGAACAGATCCGCCACGATGCCAAACGTAGACACCTTGAAAATCGGTGCATCCGGGTCTTTGTTCACGGCCACGATTACGCCGGACGACTGCATGCCGACGAGATGCTGAATAGCGCCCGAGATGCCGATCGCAAAATACAGCTTGGGATTGACCGTCTTGCCGGTCTGCCCGACCTGGTGCTTGTACTCGATCCAGCCGGCGTCTACCACGGCGCGGGACGCGCCGACGGCACCGCCTACCGTGTTTGCGAGCTCAAAGATCAGCTTGAAATGATCGGCTTCGCGCAGACCACGTCCGCCGGCTACGACCACATCGGCCTCATTGAGGTTGACGGTCTGGCCCTTCTCGGAGATGCTCTCCGTGATCGTAGCCTGTCCCGCACCTGCGACCTGCAGTTCAACAATCTCGCCGCCCGAACCACCTTCCGCGGCCGGTGGCCAGACTTTGGGACGGATGGTCAGCAGCACGGTATCGCCGCCTCGGGCGGCCAGGCGACGCAGCACGTTGCCGCCGAAGCAGGGACGGCGCGCCACGATGTGCTCGCCTTCCACCTCGATGCTCGTCACGTCGGGCAACAATCCGCAGCCGGACAGTGCGGCGGTGCGGGCAAACAACGCCTTACCGTACACGGTGGCGGCGCCGATCACGGCCCGCGGTTTGTGTTCAGCCACCGCGGCCGTGAGGATCGCCGCAAACTGATCATCACAGAAGTGCGGCGACGCGACCTCCCCCACATATACGCGCGTCGCTCCGCGCAAGAGAAATCCCGTCGCCAGCTGTGCGGCGCCGTGGCCAACCACCAGCGCAGACAGCGAGCCGCCGGTCTTTTCGGCCAGCTCCTTAGCCGCTGTGAACGCTTCGTAGCTGACCGGCGCCAGTTCGCCGTCCCGCACCTGTCCCACCACCCAAATCTCGCCCATTATGAATCTCCTCGCTCCCTCCGATACGCTGCGCTCGCCGCTGTCTGGACCTGCTCGAGCGTTACCTCCGCCTGTTGGGCCGCGCTGCGACAATCCTCGAATTCCGGCACCGCACGCACTCCCCCGCCCGGTAGATCAAACTCCTTGATGCGGATGGCGCCCCACCGGGTCTTGACGGTGACCCAGCGACGTGCCAGCACGACGCGTGCAGTCCGGCGGTGCCGTAGACCCGCACTGCCGCTGTGAAGCAGCACGGCGTCCGCCAGCGCGTCGGCGTCCTCCGGACCGGCGATCACGGTCAACTGCCACCCCGGCCGCCCCTTTTTCATGGCCGGGGGGGCGTAGTAGACATCCAGTGCACCGGCGCCAAGCAGTAATTTGGCGGCGTGCGCCGGCTGTTCGCCCGTGGCGTCGTCGATGACTGCAACCAGTTCGACTATCTCGTCTCTTCCAGGTGCTCCCACGTCAAGCAGCGAAGCCCGCACCAGGTTGGCTCGATCTTCGAAGTCACGCGTTCCGGCACCGTAGCCGGCGCGGACCAGGGTACCCGATCCCGGTGAACGGGCCTCGGCGAGTGTGGTGATCAGCGCTGCGCCCGTAGGTGTGACCCGCTCGCCCGGCTGATCCAGCCACTCCACCGGCCAGCCGGTCAGCAATTCCACCGTAGCCGGTGCCGGTACAGGGATGTGCCCGTGGGCGGCCTTCACTACTCCGCGCCCGAGCGGAAGGGTGCCTCCGGTGATGGTGGAGACTCCGAGTCGTTCGACCAGCAGGCAGGTACCGACGATGTCCACCAGCGCATCATCGGCGCCCACCTCGTGAAAGTGCACCGACTCGATATCCGTTCCGTGCACCCGGGCTTCGGCAGTCGCCAGACTTCGAAACACCGCAACCGCCCGTTCGCGTACCACGCCCGGAATCTCCGCGGTATCCAGCAACGCGATGATATCCGACAGGTGCCGGTGCGGGGGTGAGCCGCCAACACGCACACGTACGTGTCGCGCCTGTATACCGTGACGGGTGACGCGTGTGGTGTCCACGTGAACACCCGCCAGCTTGAGCCGATCGGGCACGGCTCCGACGAGGATGTCGTCGTCGAGCAGGTCGCTGAGAGCACCCAGCAACATGTCACCGGCAACGCCCCCGGGAAAATCGAGGTGCAGGTGCATGCTCAACGTGCCCCGAGCAGACGGCTGGCCGCGACGGCCGCACCGTATCCGTTGTCGATATTCACCGTGAGGACACCGGGAGCACAACTGTTGAGCATGGTCAGCAGCGCAGCGAGCCCGCCGAAGCTCGACCCGTATCCTACGGACGTCGGTACGGCGATCACGGGTGCCGCCACCAGTCCGCCCACCACGCTCGGAAGCGCGCCGTCCATGCCGGCCACGACGATGATCACCCGGGCGTTGCGGAGGATTTCCGCGCTGGCCAGCAGACGGTGAAGACCGGCCACGCCCACATCATATAGGCGCGCCGCGTGAATGCCGTATGCCTCGGCCGTGACGGCGGCCTCCTCGGCCACGGGAAGGTCGGCCGTACCGGCGGCGGCCACCACCAGGCGGGGAACACCGCGGGGCTTCCGTTTGCGGCCGGGGGTGACCACGAACAGGCGAGCCGAGGGGTGCCAGTCACCGCGGGGGAAAACCGCCCGGAGCGAATCGGCCCAATCTGCCGGAACCCGCGTGGCCAGCGCCACCTCTCCGCGTTTGGCCAGGCGGGTCAGAAGCTCCGTAACCTGCTCCAGGGTCTTCCCGGTGGAGAATATGGCCTCGGGCATCCCCTGGCGCAGGGCCCGCTGGTGATCCAGGCGTGCAAACCCGACGTCCTCCAGAGGCCACCAGGAGAGCTTGCGAACGGCTTCCGCCACCGATAGTGACCCTCTTCGAACCTGAGTAAGAACACGGCTGAGTTCGGTTTGCGTAGGTTTGTTCAAAGCGTGCACACCCCATCTCGGTTCAGGTGGGCTCACAGAGATTGTAACCCCTTCCACCATTGCCGCTTAAGGAAATCACCGAGCCGACGATAATATAGTCGAACGGCTCTAAACCGGCCAGAGAATAAGAAATAGGTAAGGAGGCATCTATGCCCGAGATCATCGTCCGCTTCGAAGACAAGGTCATCGAACGGGTCGTTGCGGAAAAGCCTCGGATCACGATCGGCCGCACGACCGACAATGACATCGTGCTGGAT
>JAUVRN010000063.1 GCA_030597645.1 Candidatus Zixiibacteriota bacterium | reverse complement strand
CACGTAGAGCGACTCCGCAAACATGCGAAAACGCCTCAACCGGAACGTCGATATACGCGCCGCCGTGAGCTTGGCCACGGCACCTCCGGGGAATTCCAGGCGCGCGTTGCAGATGTCGAGTTCATCGGATACGACCGCGGCCCCGGCCGCACGCACATCCTCAGGCTCGGTGCCCATGAACCGAAGGAGAAGGTCGATGTCGTGAATCATCAGATCGTAGACTACGGCGACATCGGTGCCGCGGGATGAAAACTCGGCCAGCCGATGTGCCTCCACGAAACGCGGTACCACGAGTGCATCACCCAGGGCGAGGACCGCCGGATTGTACCGTTCGATGTGTCCCACCCCGAGCGGTACCGATCGCTCGGCGGCCAGCGTGACCAGCGCCTCTGCGCCTGCCACGTCGGCACAGATCGGTTTTTCGACAAAGCACGCCACCCCGGCCTCCACGACCTTCCGGGCGACATCGAAGTGCGCCTCCGTGGAGGTGACTACGGAGATGACGTCGGATGACTCGATGAGCGACGGCAGGGACGGCGACTGCGTGGTGCCGTACTTATGTGCCTGTTCCTCTCCCCTTTCCGGGTTGCGGTCGTACACCCCGGACAGTTCGACGCCCGGCAGTGAGGCCCACACGCGCACGTGCTCGCGTCCGAGCCGACCCACACCGACGATACCCGCGCGCAGAAGGGTTGGTCTGTTCATGAGCCGGCGTCTTTCGTGTCCAGAGTCAGGACACGGGCCTCAACATTGCAGATCGTCGTGAGTTGCTGAAACATCGAGGCGGACCTATTTGGTCACACCCCGCTCGGAGGCGCGAATGAACTCAACCAGGTGGTGCACCTCTGCGGTCAGATCGACCTCCGCGGTGACGCGATCCAGGGCCTGCGTCGTGTTGAATCCCGATTTGAACAGGATTCTGAACGCGTTGCGCAGAGGGCTTAGCTGAACCGCCTCGAATCCGCGTCGGCGCAGGCCGACGATGTTGAGCCCCACCACGTGCAGCGGTTGGCCCGCCACGAGCGCGTAGGGTGACACGTCCTGGGGTACGCGGAAACCACCCGCGATCATGGCGTGGCAGCCGACATGTACGAACTGGTGAACCGGCACAAGGCCGCCGACGACGGCCCAGTCCTCGATGGTCACGTGCCCCGCCATGTTGACGCTGTTGACCAGCGTGACGTGGTTGGCTATGCGGCAGTCGTGTGCCACGTGTGCGTAGGCCATGATGAAGTTGTCGTGGCCGACCAAGGTCTTGCCGCTGCTCTTGGTGCCCCGGTGAAGCGTGGCATACTCTCGGATGATGTTGCGATCGCCGATCTCGAGCCACGTGGGCTCGTCGCGGTACGTGCTGTCCTGCGGCTCGGTCCCGAGCACGGCCCCGTGGCCAATGCGATTGGCCCGGCCGATGCGCGTGTCGCGTGCGATGCGCGCGTGCGAATCGATGCGCGTCCCTTCCCCCACACGCACTCCGGATTCGATGATGGCGTACGGACCGACAACCACACCGGAGGCCAGCTCCGCGGTCGGGTCGACGATGGCCGTGGGGTGAATGATGGGGTCGGCGGGCGGAGTGGCCACGGTGTCCAGGTCGGGTGATGTCACAAAGCGCCCCTTACTTGTCGACGACCGTCGCCATCAGCTCGGCTTCGGCGACCAGTTCACCATCCACCGTGGCACGCCCCTTCATCTTGCACAGGCCGCGCCGGTTGACGAGCATTTCCAGTTCAAAGCGTAGCTGGTCGCCGGGTGTGACGGGGCGCCGAAAGCGGGCCCCGTCGATGCCCATGAAGTATACCACCTTGGTTGCCGGTTCCTCCACCGTGTGGAGCATGAGTACGCCGCCGGCCTGGGCCATGGCCTCGATCACCAGTACCGCGGGCATGACGGGGTGATCCGGAAAGTGACCGGCAAAGAAGGGCTCATTGATAGTGACATTCTTGATGGCCACGACCCGCTTGCCCGGCTCCACGTCGATGATGCGGTCGATCAGCAGAAACGGGTACCGGTGAGGCATCATCTTGAGGATTGCCCGGATGTCCATGAACGCGTCGCGGCTGGCCGCACCACTGTACTTTTGCCTGAACTGTTGTTTCTGATAGAGTCCGCGGATCTTGCGGGCCAGCGCCACGTTGGCACTGTGTCCCGAACGGGCCGCCAGGACGTGCGCCTTGAGCGGCACGCCGATCAGGGCGAGATCGCCGATCAGGTCTACGGCCTTGTGGCGCACCGGTTCGTTGTGAAACCGAAGCACGCGATCGGCCAGCACGCCGGTGCGGCCGATGGGTACGTGCTCCTTGATGCCGAACAGCCGCGCGAGCCGGTCGACGTCATCCTGGGTCTTGCCCTCGTCGCAGATCACGATGGCCGATTCGAGACTGCCGCCTTTGATCAGATCCCGGGCTTTGAGTTCCTCCAATTCCGAGAGAAAACAGAAGGTGCGGGCCGGAGCGAATTCCGTGGCAAATTCGTCCTTGAGCGAAACCAGCGACGTGTACTGCGTACCCAGCGCCGGATTGTGGTAGTCCACCAGGAACGTGATCCGCAGTTTGTCCGACGGCAGCACGACGAGATCGATGCCGCGTTCCGGTTCGCTGTACGACAGCGGTTCGGTGATCTCCAGATAGTCGCGGGGCGCGTCCTGTGTCTCGATGCCCGCCTCCAGCAATTTGTCCACGAAAGGCTTGGGCGAACCGTCCGCCACAGGGGGCTCGATGTTGTCGAGCTCCACCCGAATATTGTCGATCTCCAGTCCCGCCACGGCGGCGAGAACGTGTTCCACGGTGGCGATGCGAACATCCCCCACACCGATGGTGGTCCCACGCTCGAGATCGACGACGTGGTCGATGTCCGCAGGGACTTCGGGGCTGTTTTCGAGGTCGGTGCGTACAAAGGTGATGCCGTGCCCGGGCGATGCGGGCTGAAAGGTGAGCCGGGTGTGGCCGCCGGTATGCAGTCCTACACCGGACAGGGTCGCCGCGCGTTTGATCGTCGACTGCCGGTCACTCATGGTTCTTTTCGCTTTCCGCGAGCAGCGGACGCAGTTTCCAGCTCGCCGCGACCAGGAGCCAAAGTGCGTTCAGGGTGTGCACAAGGGGGGCGGGCGAACGCTGGTGGAACGTAGAAGAGTAGGCTTGCACGGCAGCCCGGGCAACGAGGATCTCCGTCAGCACAGCGTTCAGTCGTTTCTGACGAAGGAGCGGCATGCTCGGCTCGGTGGCCATCGACCATACCCATTCACGCACGGCAAGAAGGAGCACCGGATCGGGCTGCGGATGACGATGGCTATCCGTACGCCAGGACGACGCATCGGGAAACATGTCGTCACGGTAGGCGAGCAACTTCGGGATCAGCACCAGCGCCGCCCGCTCCATGCGGGCAATCGTGTCGCTCATCCGTCCGAGCCGCACCGGCAGCGGTGAACGCATATCCGCGAGCAGTTCCGGCAACAGGCCGCTGGCGGCATGCAGATCCTCCCAGGCGGGATCTCCGTTCACGACGACGGTGGGTGCAGAATCCAATGTGTGACCGATCAACCGTGACGATGCACGGAACCGATCATCGCGTCGAAGTGCTCTCTCAACGTGACGACGGCCGCGTCGGGTCCGGTCAGTTTGAAAAACACGGCACCCTGCGGACCCTCGATGATGGCACCGCGCATCCGGTAGTCCTCCAGCGCACCCCCTCCGCCGGACATCGGACCACCCATGGACGCCGTGTACGTCCCGGACACTTCAACCGTGGTGACGGGCATGCCGTTCACCTCGAGCTGTTCCGTCACGGCCACGGCCTGCGAAGCGCTGCCATCCGGTTGGTCGAACTGACCGATCCACCGGTCGATGTTCTCTCTGATACCGCCGCCCTGACTCGGGCCAAAATAGTACACGGCACATGCGACGGGTGCCGCGGCACCATCCACGGTCACGACGTACGTCGCAGCCCGCATCGACTTCTCCGGGCCCAACCTCCAGCCATCCGGGACGGTCCAGCCCAGTCCGGCCACCTGACCATCAGAGGCGGCCCGGGTTGCCACATCGGGTTCCAGACCCTCTACCGGCGGGTGCCCCTCGGGCAGAGTACCGCCTGCTTGATCCGCGTTGCTTCGGGAGGTTCCGGTCCCATCAAATGCGGACCGGGCCCGATCGGAGTCATCCGCACCGCAGGATACCAGCACGATCAGGCTCAGTAACATCGACAGCGTGAGCGGCGTGTACCGCCGCCATGTGAGTATGTTCATGTGTCGCTTTCTCATGAGTGCTCGGGTTTCAGAACGCCGGAGAATATAGTGTAAGGGACGGCCTTGCTGCAATAAGCCTGCGTCACCATACGACGCACCCGCCTTCACACCCGGTCGGCTCGCACGGGAGCACCCCGCTTAATATTATTAAGCATAGGGCCCGCATGTCTACATAAAGATTGACCCACGCATGCCTGGATCTTATTCTGATAACTGTATGTTGGATATCGACGCGATCGACAGAAAGCTGCTCGCGGCGCTGCAGGCAGACGGCCGTGTACCTCATGCGCATCTGGCACGCCAGGTCGGCCTGACACCTCCGGCTGTTCTGGAACGGGTACGAAAGCTGGAAGAACGTGGCGTCATTACCGGCTACCGTGCCCTCATCGATCCCAAACATCTCGGATACGGTTTGCGGGTCTACATCGCCGTGACCCTGGCCCGGCACCAGGAAAACGCCATCGGCGCATTCCTCGAAGCACTGAGCGCGTTCCCGCAGATCGTCGCGCATCATCACGTGACCGGCCGGTTCGATTTTATTCTCCACGGCTACTTCGAAGACGTGCCGGATCTCGAGCAGTTCATTGCGCACCGGCTGACGGCCCTGCCGGTCATCGACCGTGCCGAGACGTTTCTGGCGCTGTCCGGACGCGACGCCGGTTGTCCGCCCCTGGCGACCATCGGCGAATTCGATGAAGCACCGGCGCCCAGGGCGACACGAACCCGAACACGATCAAAAGAAAAAGAAAATATGAATTAGGGAGGTCTTTCACGTATGAACCGCAAGGGGGCTGGATTCGCCACACGGCAGATCCACAAAGGGGGGCATCCCGATCCGCACACCGGATCGTTGTCGATGCCGATTTTCCAGACATCCACGTTTGTCATGCACGATGCGCAGCACGGTGCAGAGTTGTTTGCGCACCAGCGCAAGGGGTACATCTACACACGCATCGGTAATCCGAACCACGTGGCGATCGAAGAGAAGATGGCCGATCTCGAAAATGGCGAAGGCGCCGTGGCTCTGTCTTCGGGCATGGGCGCCATCTCCGCCACACTGCTCACCATGCTCTCGGCCGGTGATCACCTGATCGCAGGGCGTGTGCTCTATGGATGCACGCGTGCTCTGCTGCGCGACAGCGTGACGCGCTTCGGCATCGGTGTGGACTTCGTCGACAGCCGCGATCTCAAGGCGATACAGGCGGCGGCGCGGCCGGAGACCAGGGCCATCTTCCTCGAGACCCCGACCAATCCCAACCTCGAACTGACGGACATCGAGGCGGTGTGCGACTGGGCGCACACCCGGGGCATTCAGGTCATCGTCGATAATACGTTCTGCACACCGTACCTGCAGCGGCCGCTGGACCTGGGGGCGGACATCGTCGTGCACTCGGCGACCAAGTATCTCAACGGCCACGGCGATGTGGTCGCCGGATTCGTGGTCGGCCGGCAGGAATTCATCGAACACGTGCGGGAAGTCGGGCTCAAAGACATCACCGGAGCCGTGCTTGGCCCCTTCGAGGCGTTTCTCACGATGCGGGGCATGAAGACTCTGTCGCTGCGTATGGAAGCGCACTGCGACAACGCGCAGCTGGTGGCCGAGTTTCTCGAGGGGCATCCGCTCGTTTCGGCCGTCATCTACCCGGGCCTGCGCAGCCATCCGCAGTATGAACTGGCCGCACGGCAAATGACGCGCCCGGGCGGCATGATCAGTTTCGAAGTGGAGGGCGGGTACGACGCCGCCGTCGCCCTGATCGATCATGTCAAGATGATCTCGATCGCCGTCAGCCTCGGCGACCTCGAATCGCTCATCCAGCATCCGGCGTCCATGACGCATTCGACTTACAGCGAAGAGGAACGGAAGATCGCCGGCATCACGGACGGCCTGGTGCGCGTGTCGGTGGGGCTCGAAGATGCGGAGGACATCATTGCCGATCTGGAGCGCGCGTTACGTGCCGTGAAGCGCCAGCAGGCCCGAAGGAGAGCACCGGTCGCCTGAGCCATATGGAATGGCCGTCGGTCATTCCATTCTCAGCAGAGTCCCGACTTAGCCTCGCCAGCCTGCTGTCCTGCCCCCGGGCAGTTGATGAAAGTCGGGGATGGCCATATCGTCGCGGCCCTCGAACCGGAACAGTATCTCCCTCTGGGCGGGCGCCAGACCCGCAATGTGGCCCAGCCACTGGTGCAGCCGTTGCGCAGCGAGGCGCGACATGCCGTGCTCGAGTTGACATGCATCCGTCTCGGCGCCGGTCTGCGACATACCCAGCACGGACACCAGGAACCGAACGAGGTCCCCGTGCCTGTGTGCCAGGTGTTCAGCGGTAGAGCGGCCCATCCTTGTAAGAAGAACGGTGCCCCGCGTTTCGTGGTCCACATAGCCCATCGCCACAAGTTTCTGCACGGTCCTGGTCACCGTGGGTAGCTTACACCCCAGGCGCTCAGCCAAAAGCGATATGTGAACGTCGTCACCTCTTCGTTCGATGCGATAGGTGGCTTCCAGATAGTCTTCCTGTACTGCTGTGAGCATATGAGTACCTGCGAGTAATTACCCGAAGCTAAGTCACAGATTACACTCGCGCAAGAACCTCTCCTCGGGGTACGAATCGGCCTCCTGGAACCGGCCCAAGCCCTTGTGGGCAGGGCAAAAAGCCGTTGACAGCCCTCAGCGGGCCGGGTACGTTGCGAGCTTTGCATTTGGTGTGGGGAAAGGGATGGTTATTGGCCAACCGGGGAGAATACCGTTTTGTCAAATATGAGCAGTATTAGGAGGCGCTTCCTGGTGGGGGGGATCGCGTTAATTCTGCTTGGCTCGGCGGGACCGGCAGATGCCGGAGGCCTTTTTCTGTCGGGAGTAGGAGACCGAGCGCGCGGCATGGGCGGCGCGTTCACGGCGCTGGCAGACGATTGGAGCGCCGTATACTACAATCCTGCAGGGGCCGCATTTCTCCAGCGTTCCGAGCTGTATTTTGGCGCCGCAGCACTGACCCCACGGATCAGCTACACACCCGACCTGACACTGAATGGCTGGCGGGCCAACAACAAGCCCGACGGCGAATACTACAACATCGACGAGACCTACGTGGTGCCCCAGCTCGGCGGCTATGGGAGACTTTCGGGCGGTCGCATGTCCATCGGCATCGGGTTCTACGCGCAGCAGAACAACAACATGGTCTGGGACCTGTTCTTTCCCTACTACCGGAGCAAAGAGCAATTCCCTGCCGACGACGTCACGTCGGATATCAAGATCTGGACCGCTCAGCCGACGCTGGGCTGGCAGGTCATCCCCGACCAATTCTCGCTCGGGGCGGGCCTGATCGTCAACCGCACTCGGAGCCGCCAGCAGCGTGTGTTGTGGGTACCCGATCCCGGTCAGGAAGCGGGCTTGCCTCCGTACTCGGCCGGCGTCGCGTTTGTAGACCAGACCACCAAGGGCACCGGCTGGGGCGTCGGGTTCAACCTCGGGTTCTTGACCAAGCTCGACCAGTGGTCGTTCGGTGCGACGTTCCAGAACAAGATCGTGTACGACATCAGCGGTGCCGACACCACGCGGTTCTGGTCACAGATCGTCGACGGACGCGGCGAGCAGACCGATCCGCTGATCGAGCAGGATTTGCTCTCCGGCGAAGTTCACACGTCGATCCAGGATCACGACTTTGAGATGGCGACCCCCGCAATGCTGACCGTCGGAACGGCCTTCTTCCCAAGTCCCAACCTCCGGTTCACTCTCGACCTCGGGTACACCTGGTACTCGGAAGTCGAAGGCATCATCGCCACCACCAACCCGACGACGACATTCAAGTTCGGTGATCCCCAGGGCGTCAACGCCACGACCACCGTGAGCAATTCCGAGTACTACGACTGGAAGGATCAGTGGCGGGTGGCCGTGGGGTCGGAGTGGGACCCCAAGCCCTCCCTGCATCTGCGCTTCGGCGCATCCTACGAACCCGCAGTGATCGAAACGACGTCTCTTACACCGGCGTACTGGGATGTGGGAGGCAAGATCAGCCCGTCCGTGGGTATCGCAGTCGACTTTGGAGGCCACTACACGCTGTCCTATGCGTTTGGTGCGGTGTTCTACGAGAGCCGCTCGGCCGATACGCCCTCGGGCATCAATCTCCCGGGGACCTATGGCGGCCTGCGCTACGACAACTACCTTGCGTTTATCGTGCGGATATCGGGGGAGGGGTGCTGGCAGGCGCAAAATGACTCTGATCAACGCGGGCCTCAGCGTCGGACTGGCGCTGCTTCTGGCCCCGGGCTGTGCCCGCCGCCACGACCCGACCAACCCCGTGGCCGAGGGACCCGCCGGAGGTGTCTCCAACTTCACGCACGACTACGGCCCGGTCGGGTCTGGCTACCTTCGGGCCACCGGCGGTGGCCTGGCGCTGACCGCGGGTCCCGTCGGGACATCCAAACACTACCTT
>JAUVRN010000067.1 GCA_030597645.1 Candidatus Zixiibacteriota bacterium | reverse complement strand
GAGCACATCGGAGAAGACCTCATCGGAGGCTGCCGGCAGCGCAGATCGGGCACCTGCTCCGGCGCTGAGCGTGATCGTGCCCTGTCGCAACGAGCGCGTGGCCGTGGAGGGCACCCTGCGATCGATCCTGGCGCAGAGTCTTGCCGCCGACGAGTTCGAGGTTATCGTCGTCGACGGGCAGAGCGATGACGGTACCCGCGACATTCTTCGTTTCCTCCAGGCCGAGTTTCCGCTACTGGTTGTTCTCGACAATCCCGACCGTATCACGGCTACGGCCATGAACCTCGGCATTGAGGCCTCCCGGGGAGACTACATCGCCATACTGGGCGCGCACACGACCTATGCGCGCGATTACCTCGAGTCCTGTCTGACCCTTCTGGCGGAGCATCCGGAGGCGGACTGTGTCGGCGGGCCCATCGAGAGTCGCGGCCGATCGGCGTTCGGCCGGGCCGTGGCAGCCGCCATGTCTCATCCCGCCGGGGTGGGCAACGCCCGCCACCGTTTTCCCCGTTTTGAGGGCTATGCGGAAGGCGCTTGTTTTCCGGTCTTTCGCCGGCACGTATTTGATCGGCTGGGCGGGTACGATCCAAATCTCGTGCGCAACCAGGACGACGACTTCAATTTTCGCCTGAGGCAGAGCGGTGGACGCGTGTACATCTCGCCACGTGCGCGCAGCACGTACTTCGTGCGCGAGAGTACGCGGGAGCTGTTTCACCAGTACTACCAGTACGGGTACTGGCGTCTGGCGGTGCTTCGCAAGCACGGTCAGCCCGCATCGTGGCGCCAGCTCGTACCGGCCGTGTTTTACCTGGTCCTGCTGACGGCCTGCGTTGCGTCCCTGTTCGCGCCCGCCGCCTGGCGGACGGCATTGCTGCTGCCCGCTGTGCTCTACCTGATTCTGCTGCTGGGCACGGGTCTCACGCTGTGGCCTCGGGTGGGCACGCCTGCGGCGCTCTGGCTGCCCTGGACGATAGTGGTCATGCACGCCGCTTACGCTGCGGGCTTCACGTCCGCGCTGGCACGGCGCGGCGCCGCCTCGCCATCGGGCAATCCACGGGACTGACATGCAGGCAAAACCTGAGTCCGACGCCGCCGTGTTCTTTGACCGGTTCGCCGACCGCTTCGACACGCTGTACGACGGTCAGCGAAACGGGTTCATGCGATGGATAGACCGACACCTGCGCAGCGACATGTTCGTTCGTTTTGCCTGGACCTTCGAACGGATGGGCCCGCTCGAGGGCAAACGTGTAGTGGACATCGGCTGTGGGTCCGGGCCCTACATCGTGGAAGCCGTGCGCCGGGGTGCCGCTCACGTAACGGGCGTCGATCCCGCGCCGGGCATGCTGAAGCTGGCGCGCGAGCGCCTTCGGACTGCGGGTGTGCAGGATCGCACGTCGTTGGTCGAGGGGCTCTTCCCCGACATCGCCGTGGAACCGCACGACCACGCCATCGTCATGGGCGTCTTCGACTACCTGAACGACCCCGGAGTGTTTCTACGGTCACTGTGCACCTGCGTGCGCGCGTCAGCCCCGGTCTCGTTTCCGAGCCGCCACTGGTTTCGTACACCCGTACGCCGCGCTCGCTACCGCCTGCGCAACTGCCCGGTCTTCTTCTTCGATCCGCAACGCATCGAGGTCCTGGCCCGCGAAGCCGGATTCCGCACCATAGAGATCCGGGAGATCCCGGGGGCGGGCATGGACTATCACGTGTGCCTGCGGCCATGAAGCCGGCATCACCCGCCATTACCGTGGACGTGGAGGACTGGCCACAGTCCACGTGGGATCGCAGCCTGCCCATCAGTCCCCGGGCCGCGGACAACACGAACCACCTGCTCGACCTGCTGGCGGAACTGGATGTCCGGGCCACGATGTTCGTACTGGGCAAATTCGCGCGCGTGCACGCGGGCGTCGTTCGCAGGATGCTGGCCGAGGGGCACGAAGTGGCGTCGCACGGCGACGGCCATGTGGAAGTGAACCGGCTGACGCCGGAGGAATTTGCGCGCGATCTCGAGCGGTCAAAATCTGTGCTGGAGGATATTACCGGAGAACCCGTTCGAGGCTATCGGGCGCCGGATTTTTCGATCGGGCGTGAAAACCTCTGGGCGCTCGATGTCCTGGCCGAATCGGGCTTTACCTATGATTCGAGCATTTTTCCGATTCGCAACCGCCGGTACGGCGTACCCGACTGGCCCCGCGGGCCGGCGCGCGTGCGAACCGCCCACGGCACGGAGCTTGTGGAGTTTCCGATCTCGACACTGCGTTTTCTGGGCCGCAACTGGCCGCTCGGCGGTGGCGGCTACCAGCGGTTGTTGCCCGGTTCTATCTTCCGGATGCTTGCCGGAACAGCAATGAGGAGGGGGCCGTTCGTGTTCTACTGTCATCCCTACGAATTCGATCCGGATGAATTCGATGCGCTGGACTTTGAGGTGCCGGCGCGGGTTCGCCTGCACCAGGGGCTGGGCAGGCGCCGCGTGGCAGACCGCTTCAGAGCATTTGTCCGGCGGTTCGGTGGGTGCCGGCCGATCGACTTGTGCAGACCGAGCGATTGGCCTGTGTACCACCCAGTGAGAGACGCGGCCCCTCAATGACAGAGCCCCGACATTCGCCGGGGCTCTGCAAGACATCAAGTGTGATGAGTGCGGGGCGCGGAATCAAACAACCTGGACGTTTTGCGCCTCCGTAAAGCCCAGGTCTCCTTTCTCTAGCTTGAATAGGACCGTCTGCCCCTCCTTAAGCGTTCGGTACCCTGTACCCTGGATCGCGGAAAAGTGTACGTAGACATTTCCCTCTGACGTGTCCGGGGTAATGAAGCCATACCCTTTAAAATCATTAAACCACTTCACCGTGCCTTGCGCCATGCAGTGTCCTCCCTGGCCAAGGTTTGGGTTCCGGATGTGCATTTCATTATACGAATTCAAGAAAAAGAAAGGTAAAATATTTTTGCCCGTGGACCTAACTGAAAGCCTGTCAATCAGTTACGCGATTAACCTACATCAGCACGGTCATCGTCGCACCCACGGCCACAGGCACTGTGAGGTTGTCGTCGAGCGGCAGAGGCAGAGCTTCAACGACCGCCCCCACGACCGCCCCTGCGACTTTGACATGCATGGGTATCCCGGGAATCCAGAGGATTCCGAGTAGCGCCGCTGCGAAGAATCCGAGACTTCCCTCCAGCGTCTTGTGGCCGAAGTGAAGGCGGCCCAGGTAGCGGCCGACGAAAACCGCCGCCGTGTCTCCGAGGATGATACAGATGAGTGCGGCCACGGCCACGGGCCGGTTGAACAGCGAGGCACAGAGAACGCCCGACGCCAGGATGTAGGTGCCGCCTGAGAACCGATTCGTTTCGTGGGGGCGCAGTACTCGGCCAAAGATCCGCCGCAGTGCACTTGCAACGGCACCCTGGCCCCAGCGCGAAAAATCGATGGCGGCGGCAATCAGAAAGCAGATCAGGAGGATCGGTCGTGCGATACCGCGCGGGACGAACCAGAGCCCGAGGGGCATGCCGAGCGCGCCCAGATGAATGGCCTTTCGACCCAGCTCGCGAAAAAAGCCGATATCCTTGTGATTGCTCACTTACGCCAGATCTGCTGAACCCGATTCCAGGTACTGCGATCGGTCCTGATGCGGTGACCGGACCGGATCTCCTTGCGCCAGGCGATCAAGCCCCGGCGTCGATACTCGCGAGTCAATTCCTCCAGGCCACGCTGTTCGGCCTGGAGGGGGTCGATCTGCCGGTCTCGCTCCACGAGCCGCAGGATGTACCACGCCGACTCACACTCGATCGGGCGGGTGTACCGCCCCACGGTCAGGATCCACGCCGGACCCCAGAGGGGACCGGGTATGTCGTCGGGTCCGATCCAGCCTCTGTCCCACGCGCCCGTTCGTGCCTCGAGCATGTTCTCGTGATACCACCGGACTACCGTTTCGACATCCGTGCCCGCCACGAGTGCGCGGTAAGCTCCCCAGATCGACGCGGTATCCCCCGCGCGAATGATCTGGAGGTGCAGGGGTTTATCGGTCGTCTTCACTGTGGCAGCCTCAGCCTTCACGCGCTCGATGGCACTGTCGGGCGGCGCCTGTAGCGCGTACAGCTCCTGGCGTACGAGTCGACTCCACTCGGAGCGCATGTGCTGCAGCCGCTCGCCGTAGATGATCGGGTCGTCACCCAACCCGAGATCCTCGGCGGTGTGCAGATAGAGAAACGGGAACCCGACGTCTCTGAGCGCAGCGTGCTTCTCCTCCAGTGAACCCTCGCCGACGATATTGTGTTTGCGCTTGTAGAGAATCCAGCTGCCTTTCCAGCCACGATACCAGAGCGAATCCCGGTCGTTGATGTTGACCAGCCACGTGCCGTCGTCAATGTCGGCGGTGTGGGCCATCGCGGCGTCGTTGAACTCCCAGTCCGCGGCCTGAATAGCGGAGTCGGACCAGGTCTCCCCGAGCCTTCGGGCCTCCAGGCCCACCAGATGTGCCCGGAGCAGCGTGCGCAGGCTGTCCGTCAGTTCGAGTGTCGTTTCCGGACGGTCGGCGTGTACGAGGATGAGGTGATACCCGTACGTGGTCTCGACCGGACCGATCACTTCGCCGATCTCTGCCTGGAATACCGCGCTGTCAAAGGAGAAGGTCGTATTGCCCGGATAGAGCCAGCCCAGGTAGCCGTCCACTATTGCCGAGGCGGCGTCGGCCGACAGGGTCCTGGCGATTGCGCTGAACGAGGCGCCCGCTTCGATCGCCTGGCGGAGCGAATCGGCACGCGCCCAGGCGGTTGCTTCTCTCTCTTCGCGAGGGAGGGGAGGGTCACCCGGTACGTTGGGCTCGAGCTGAATCAGAATGTGACTTACTTCCCGGCTGACAGGGGCTCTGAATATGGCATCCGCCGTGTCGGCGTAGAACTGCTCCACGGCTTCTTCCGTGACGTCGATCCGGGGGGCGATGGCGATCCGGTGAATGACGGCGCCCGCAGCCTGTGCCTGCCTGGAGCGCGCACGCCGCGGGGACCAGGGATCCTCCAGGGCGCGATTGGAATCGAGGTCGAGTATGATAACCCGCTCATCGATGAACGCCTCCAGACTGCGCTGCAGCGTATCCAGGTCCCGCGCGTGCCGGCCGGTGGGGCGCGGCCCGGTGGGGGACAGGCAGTCACCGAACGGACCGACCGTGAACACGGTGTCGTCGATGTAAAACAGCGGGCTCTCGGTCAGGGACTGAAATTGGGCGGTGGTCGTCGGCTCGTCCTGTGCCGCGGGCACCGAGGCCAACAGGAGGACAAGGCCGGCGACGGCTGCTCCGATCGGGAATCGCATCATAGGTCGTTACCAGGTATGTGAAAGGCTGATTCGGTATGAATCATCCAGTATGTCGTTGCCGCGCCAGGCTCCGTCAACGGAAAACCGTCCAAAACGCAGTCCTACACCCAGGGTAGGACTGTCCGCATTCATGCCGCCGCGCAGAGCCACCCGCTTTCTGTACCACAGCTCGGCGCCCCAGCGGACGTCGAGGGAAATCTCCCCGAGCCAGAACTGGGCCGCTTCGCGGCGGCCTTCGAATTCGAAGATGCCGTCCACCAGCAGGCCGAGCGCGAACCTGTCCCACTCGGGCGTAAATCCGATGCCCGTGGCGACGCGTGGATTGACAAATTCCTTGGTCCCGTTGTCGTAGGCGAGCAGGGTCGTGGTGATGTCGTAGGCCACGAGGGCGGCGCTCCAGTACCGGTGCGGTCGGAACGTGGCACCCACGTCGAGTCCGAGGCCGGTGGCGGACACGTCCACGAGGTCACGATAGATGATCTTGATCGATGCGCCCAGATCGAACTTGCTGCCGACAGACTTGCCGAGGCCCGCATAGAAGGCCCAGTCGGAGTGCCCCGCCGTACGTTCCGCGAAGACGCGATTAGAGTCGGACGGGGGTTGATTGGGGTTCGCCAGCGACGTCAACCTGATGTCACCACCGCCGAGTCGGAACAGAGCAAATCCCACGGCCAGAGGCGAGTTGGCTCGAAGAGACGGCAGCGCGAACGACACGGCATCATAGTTGAGCAGACCCCCGAAGGACTCGGAGTGCATCAGCATTATGTCCTTGCCGGTCACCCGAGGCAGGTTGCCGGGGTTCCAGTAGACGGCCGTGCCGTCGGCAACCGTGGCGACGTAGGCCCCGCCGGTGCCCCACGGACGGGCACCGAGTCCCAGCCGCATGAATTCGCCGGCATACTTGGCTGCGTAGCCCGGGCTCCAGGCGAAGACCAGCGCGACGATCAGTGTGCCGGTGCCAACGTACGAACGAGACGTCCTGGGCATCACCGGCGGCTATTGTTTGGATTGAACGCCCGGCACTTCCCAGATCAGGGTGTTGGGATAGTGTTGAACCCAGACGTACCAGAAACACAACGTAGATGGGATCCGTTGCAGCGAGCGATCCGCACGCGGTCCGGAGACGCCGCGCCCGGAATACGTGAGCCAGGTAGTGCCCGACTCCCGATCCTTGAGGTAGCTTTCGCCCTTGCCGAAATCGAGGCGCAGCAGGGAGAGTGAATCGTCGTCGAGGGCGCGCGAATAGACGACGGCGGTCTCGGACAGGACGTCGAATTCGACTTCGGCCGGGACGCCCCGCACGTCGAGGGTGAACTGTTTGTGTTCGACCAGGGCATACAACGGCACGCACACGGGTGCACCGCCGATCATGAAGCCACAGATCAGTTCTTTGCCGGCCAGGCGCGAATCGGGGTTGGCCGTATTGGCCGGGCCGAGCTGATTCCAGCGGTCATAGTAACGCTTGAAGTCGGACTCGAAAATATCCCTCCCCAGCTTGGTCAGGCAGACGGTCCGGGGATAGAGGGAACGCCATTTGCCCCAGCTCGTGTACGTGTGCGTGACGGGCTCCAACTGCGTACCCTTCATGTCGCCGTCGAGCGCTCGGCCCTCGAGGTGGGACCAGCGTGAGCCGGTCTGGCGATCGACCATCACCATCGCGTCTTTCCACAGCTCACCGGAATCGAGGAATTCGAGCGTGTCCCCGTCCACGACACGCCCCCACACCGTCGAGGAAAAGGAAAACGGCGACCAGGTGACGACAATCGGCTGTCCGGCAAGTCGGTCATTGATCACGGAATACCCCTCAAGCAACCAGGCCGGGTAGGCTCTGGCCTCATCCTTCTCCATGACACCGATTACCGGTTCAAATTCCCCCATGTACCCCTGCGCCAGTGCCATCGACACGAAGCCCGGCTGTTCCATACGGTGGATGTCGGACGTATCCACAACCCGGAACAGGATCCCGTTTTCGAGGCGCTGGGCCACCCTTTCGCCAGCTATGCCTGCGGGGGAGGAAAGGAGGAGCGCCAGGAGGATGGCTGTACTCCGCTTCATATTCAAGCCTCTAAAGCTACTTTTCAGTCCCTAAATGTCAACCTGTTTAAGGTTTACAGTCGAGGGCGCCCGGTGTTCCTCAGTTGGGATCAGTCCGCCGGATTCTTCCGCCAGGGAGCTTCCAGAAGGGCGAGGGCGTAATAACAGGCCGCGATACCGGCGTCCTCCGCGTACGGTGCAAAGGCGCTCAGGCACGAATCCCCCCGCTGATGCCAGATGTCGTTGCCCGTATGGCGTCCAAGCTGCCAGCAGATGCGTGCCATGCGGCCAAGCTGGGCGCGGGGATAGACCTCGATCTCACGCACAGGTGTCGAGTCGAGCGGTTTGTCCCTGAAGGCCTGTGCATCTTCTGACCAGAGTCGGGCCCAGGCCTGTTCGGCCAGGGCGCCTGCGTTTTCGATATCTGCCGGGGCGGGTTGGATCGGTGCCAACAGCGTCTCCAGCCAGGAAAGTACATCGGTCAGGTACAAACACAATGGGGCGGGATCGTGGTGCGTGTGAGGCAGTATGCACAGCGTGTCGTCGTGTTGGCTGCCGGTGATCATCGGGTAGTTCACCTGCGGCTCTTGACCTTCGTCATCGGTGAGTCGGCGCCACAGGGCCTGTTCCTCGGCGGTGAGTGTATCGGCGTGGTCTGCCGGCCAATCATGTACCTCGCGTCGCAGGTCCGTACGGCGCGTGCTCAGATCCGGAGTGTCGACGCGATCCAGCGCCAACTGTAATAGCTGTACGGCGCTGTGTGTGCGTACCCGTCGGTACGGCTCGTCAGGCCAGCGATCCAGGCGCGCTGCCGCAAGTCGCAGCAGCGAGGTTCGTACCTTTTGGTCAGGTGAATTGAGGTCACGTGATGTGCGACGAAGAAGCTGCCACAGGTCGGAGCGCCAGATCGTCGGGCCGGGATCAGTCAGCTTCAACACACTGTCGACGTGCCGCAGTGCGGCCGCTTCAACCAGACCAATATCAGCCTCGGACGGCGGTCGCGGTGCCCGGTACTGTGCGGCGCGTGCATCCGCTTCCTGCCAAAACTCCTCGATACGCTCCTGAATATCTTCGCG
>JAUVRN010000341.1 GCA_030597645.1 Candidatus Zixiibacteriota bacterium | reverse complement strand
GGCGCCGAGTGAGGAACCAGTGCGCCACTCGCATCCCTGCGAGAATCGGATTGACTAATGCATCTTGCAGCGCTACACTGAGTTAGCGCTCAAATGGTGTTCCGCGTCGGCTCGAAGCCTCCTCTATTAGTAGCCGAGACCACAGTATTGTTACGCGGAAGTTTGATCGATCCAAAACCAGGCCTCAATGCTCCAGAAGGTCGCGAGTGGAAATGCACGAGAACAGGGATTGATGCAAAACAGCCTTGCCGAGGTGAGCGTCAGATTACCCGGGACGATCGATGAGTGATCGCCGTCAGGCGGACCTGCTGAAGCTGACCGTGGGGCGTTTCCTGGCCGGCGATTCCTCCCAGTACCGGATCGTGCGTGCGAAGATCACCCAGTACGTATATCACAGGCTGAGGGATGGACGCATAGATCGCGACGAAATCGTCGACGAAACCATCACCATTCTGTATCAGAATCTTCGCGCCGGAGCGTTCCGGGGTGATTCGGTGACTGCATTCAGCGTCTACATCTACAGTATCGTTCGCAACCGGGTCAGCAGGGCCTGCCACAGGATTAGACGGCTCAGTCCCGAAGCCGACGTACCTGATGTCCCGGGCCCCGACGAAGAGCGAGCCCACGAGCATCGTCAGCGGGTGGAGCAAATCCTGGATGCACTGGATCAGAACTGCCGCAAGCTCCTGCAGCGCAAGTTCATCGAAGGCTGGATCAACCAGGAGATCGCCGACGAAGCTGGAAAGACGAAGAACGCGGTCAGCACGCATATATCACGTTGTCTCAAAAAGGCACAAAAGGCCGGTTTCTGATGTCCATGGGCGTGCCAATCGCTGATCTGAGCGGACTAATAGTGGGCAGGTATACGTGACGTGTAACGAAGATA
Source organism: Candidatus Zixiibacteriota bacterium (assembly GCA_030597645.1). GTDB lineage: Bacteria > Zixibacteria > MSB-5A5 > JAUVRN01 > JAUVRN01 > JAUVRN01. The sequence goes on along the minus strand of JAUVRN010000341.1, from coordinate 2,507 downwards.
CGATCGGACGGCTCCTGGCGGACTACTACACCGCCGAGCTCTCTCTACCCGAACAGCAGCGGGTAGAGGCACACGTGGCTCACTGTGAGGATTGCCGGAAGGCTCTGCACCTCATGGACGTGCTATCCCGCCCCGGTGAGCAGGAGCAATACCGCTCCGGTCACCTCGCACCGGAACGAATCGCCGACTACGTGCAGCACCGGGACGCGTGGCCGGCCGACCAGGTCCTCAACCTGAAGGAGCACCTGGACCGCTGCGATACCTGTGCGCGCGAATTCGACTTCGTCTCCGGCATGGACGAGGAGCTGTCTGCCGCCGCGGCGCAGGAGGGCGGGCGACGAGAGGCGGTCGGCCTCTCTGAGCGGCTGTGGCGCATTGTCGCCGCGCCGGCCTTTGCCTGGCTGCTGCTGCTGCTCGCGGTGTATCCTGCCGTGAGCTGGCTCAATTCGTACCGGCGGCAGTCGAGGGAGGAAGCAACAACCCGCGTGACAGGGCCGGTCCACACGCTGCTGGAAGCACGACGAGGTGCAGCATCCCGGGTGGTTGTCAACAGGAGTGGGCGGGATGCCCTGGTGCGTCTCGCAATTCCGTTCTATGCCGTTTTGGACGAGATGACCTACCAGTTCAGCCTGACGCGCCTTCCCGACGCCGTACCGGCCGATGTCGAGATGATCTCGAGTTTCGAAACGGAGGGTATGGTTCTGCTGCTGCTCAATACGCAGTCACTCGACGATGCGGACTACGTGTTGAGTGTCAGGGAAATCGGCCGGGCAGACGGCCAGCCAAAATCGGGACGCACCTACCAGTTCCGACTGGTCACTGACCGTTAGGGTCTGTACTCCAGAGACTCGCCCGACCCCTCCCTCCAGGGCTCACGATGTTGCGTAACGCCGAAGTTCCTCACTGAAACTGAGGCCGCGCGCGTCTCCAGTCGCCACGAACGCCGCCCACTCGTAAGGATGGTCGGGCTGTCCGCGTCGACGCATGTCGGCCAACCTGTCCAGGGATGCCTGACGCATCGCTTCGGGGAGTGATCCGCCGCTACCGGCATACAGCCGCCTGATGAACGCGGTCGTACTCCAATCCGACACGGGCCACAGAGAGCTCACCACCGTATGCGCTCCGGCCTGTGTAAACGCGCGGCGGAGGCCATAGACGCCCTCCCCCGCTCTGACGTCACCGATGCCCGACTCGCATGCCGAGAGCACGACGAGCTGTGTGCCCTCGAGATTCAGCGCGGCAACCTCGGCAGCCGTCAGCACGCCGTCGTCGATTCCCAGTTCGTCGGCCCCATCACCGTGATGGTTGGCGCCAGCCAGGTATAGGCCCGACAGCAGTAGCGGATTTTCCGCTGCCACCTTGCGCTGAAGTGTGAAATTCAGACCGTGCGTCTGGCGACACGCCGCCGACGCATAGTATCCGTGTGTCGCGATATGAATGACGCGGCGCCCGGGCCCCTCCTGTTTGAGCAGATCCTCACTGGCCCGAACGCCCATCAGGGATCGGGCGGGTTCAGAGCTGTTGGTCAGCCAGAAGTCGAGCAATTGTTCGACTTCGGGTCGCGTACCGGGCAGTCGGTCGAGCTGAACCGAGGCCAGACCTTCGCACGCCGAGCGGGTGTTGCGCGCGTACGCGTGGGGGACATAGGCCAGCACGTCAGGCTCGGCGGCGGCATTCGCCTCACTTCGATCGACGGCCGTTGCGTCGTAGTCGGGATCGCCCAGGGCCAGCAGGCCGTTACCGCCGGGAGCCCGGGCGTTCATGCCCAGCAGCTGACGGACGGCTCCGAGGTAATGAAATCGAAAACGCTCCACGAGGTACCCGCCGTCGCCGTCGGGGAGACCCGCGAAGGAAACGAGGTTCAGGGCTCCGTCAGGCGCGACGATTACCGTCCCGCTGTCAGGCAGCCATGCCTGCAGCGGTGCCCAGATCAGGTCGCTCAGCGCTGCCGCCAACCTCAGGTACTCCGTCCGGTCCGCCTGTCCCGGCGGGGCACCCGACTCGGCCAGTTGTAGAAGATGGTGCCGGTACACGGCGACAGCCGTATCGATGGCGCTGGCTGGACCCAGGTCCGCAGCCACCACCCGTGCGTCTGCACCGAAGGCGATCACGGCGTAGCGATCCTGGTCGTCTCGGTCCGGCGATTCCCCGGATGCATATCGCACAAACTCCAGGATCACCTCACGGGTATCGAGCCTGGACGCGAGTTCGGTCGTGGATGTCCGAGACGTGCCTGGCGACCGTGGCCTGATGCCCGCGCGGGCCACCTCTGCTTCGAGCCGTCGGATCTCCCCGAGTGCAGAATCGAGCCGGTGAACGGTCCGGGGGCCGTCATCCATCGCCAGTCCACGATTGTACAGGCGCCAGACAAGCGCCCGCACGGCGCGCAACGTACCGACGAGAGGATCCTGTGCCCCGCGACTCCGCTCGCTGTCGGCCAGCATCAGATCGGAGACCGCGCCCTTGGTGGCGAACACGGCAGCCGCAATCTCCGCCGGCATGGTCTC
>JAUVRN010000026.1 GCA_030597645.1 Candidatus Zixiibacteriota bacterium | reverse complement strand
CGAGATACGCGGCCGCCCTGGCAAAGGCGGCCAGAAACGCGAGAATCAGTGCCACGGCGAGAACCATGACCCAGAAGACGGCAGCCGTCACGCGACCCGCCTCATGAGATACGCCTCCTCCCGGCTCCGCATGCGCCGGGCGTCGCTGCTCCGCTTGTGATCATGTCCGAGCAGGTGGAGTACGCCGTGGACGACCAGCCGCTCCAATTCGGCGCTCAGCGAGTGCCGATACCGCCGGGCTTGTCGCCGGGCCTGCGACACGGATATGTAGAGCTCGCCGGTAGGGCCGACCACGGGCGGCAGCGCCGGCAGATCAAAACTGAGAACATCCGTGGCGCGGTCGATGCCACGATACCGACGATTGAGCTCACGGAGCCGGGCATCGTCCGTAAGAACGATGGTGACGTCGAGGTCGCCCTCCTCCCCGCGCATGACGCGCCGGGCGAGAAGGGCGAGGGTTCGTCGGGGCACCTCGCGGGCGTCCTCGGTCAGTACCGTCCGCACCCTCATCCGAGGATCGACTCCTTCTTGCGTTGATCCTCGTCTTCCTGCTGCGGATAACGCACGCGCCCGTGGAACGCGCCCAGCAGCAAATGCAAGAAGGCGTCTTCGATGCGGTAAAGATCTTCCAGCGTGAGGGGGCAGTCGGAGAGCTGCCCGGCTACGAACTTGTCGGTGATGACCCGGTGGATGGCACTCCGCAGGCGATTGGGGCGTGGATCCTCTAGCGTCCTCGAGACCGCCTCGACCGAGTCGGCCAGCATCAGGATCGCCGTTTCCTTCGTACGGGGTTTGGGACCCGGATAGCGGAAGTCCGAATCGGGAATCTCATGACCGGCCTGCTCCGCCGCTTTGCGATAAAAGTAGGTCATCCGGGTGGTCCCATGGTGCTGCTCGATGAAGTCGGTGATCACTTGCGGCAGGCGGGCGTCACGGGCCATTTCGGAACCTGACTTGATGTGGGCGGCCAGGATCAGGGCGCTCATGCTGGGCGTCAGCTCATCGTGTTTGTTCTTGCGGCCCATCTGATTCTCCACGAAGTACTCGGGCTTTTCCATCTTGCCGATGTCGTGGAAATAGGCACCCACGCGTGCCAGCAGTGGATTGGCCTGGACCGACTCCGCGGCCGCCTCACAAAGATTGGCCACGATGATCGAGTGATGATACGTGCCGGGCGCCGCTACCGAAAGGCGCCGCAGCAACGGATGGTTCATGTCGGAAAGCTCGATAAGCGTGATGTCGGTCGTGAGTCGGAAGGCCGTTTCGAACAGCGGCAACAACCCGATCGTAATGATGGGCGAGAGGATGCCGTTGAGCACCCCGTACCCGGCCCGGACCAGGATGGTCTTCGGCTCGGTGTATCTCAACGCCTCCACGAGAGCGATGACGATCACGTATGCCAGCGCGATGAGTGCCATCGGCCTGTAGAAATGATAGCGCTTACGCACGTTCTGAACGGCCATCACCGATACCGTGCCGACCGACACGGCCAGGAAAACCGGCGCAAAGTCAAATCCGGAGACGACTCCGAGCACCAGTGCCAGGAATACCGCGAACGAAACTCCTACCCCTACGGAGAGGAGAATAGCGGCCAACATGGTGGCTACCGTCACCGGCAAGAGATAACCGGAGACTTCCCAGTGATAAAAGATCAGGTACGTGAGGATGATCTGCATCAGATACAGGACGGCCAGTGCGGACAGCGATCGCGCCTCCTCGAAGATACGCGGACGGGACAGGCGCAGCGCCACACCGAATCCGGCGAACAGTGCCGCCAGGAACAAGACGCGCGCGGTCACGGGAATCAGCAGTCGCCAGACCTCGCCCTCCTGGGCCGCACGCAGCCGGGACTCGGCCATGGCCTGCAGGCCCTGGAGCTGGCGGGGCGTGATACGTTCGCCGACGCGGACGATGTACTCGTCTTTGAGGATGACACCCTTGTTGACGGGTATCGAGTGGAGCGCCATCTCCTTGCGGCGCTCGGTAGCGCTCAGATCGAGGATCAGATTGGGCACCAGCCACTGGCGGGCCAATTCGTAAAAGGCCGGACGCATGATCGTATCCGCCACGGTTTCCCGGAGACCGCGCCTCAGAATCTGCTGCGCCTCGAGAACTTCCAGCAGGTGCTCGCGGCGCACCAGCGTTTCGCTCTGGCCACGCACGATGGCCGCCGTACGACTCCCCGAAAGAGGCAGTTCGAGCAGGTTGCGCATGAGCCCGAACCGGTAGATGCCGGCGAGCACCGAATCGAGGCCGGCGGACGCAGCCTGCCTCACCGCCGAATCCGCGTCCTGGATGCGGGGCGGAACGGCCAGGTGGGGGAACGAGAGCAGAAAGTCGTTCCAGGCCGTGGACCGCGCGTGCATGGTCTCCATCGCTTCGAAGAATGCCCGGCACTCGAGAATTACGGAGTCGGCCTTGGACTGATCGTAACGGAAGACCAGCGGAACCGACTGGAGCGCGGAGTCGCGCAGCGACTCGATCTCGGAGACCGTCCGCTTGATGGGGATCGTGCTCGGCGCGATCACGTCCTCTGATGCCAGGTCCCCGACCTTGGGCGTGGCCAGAGGCGTGACCAACGAAGAGAGGGGGAAGAGAACCGTGGTCAACGCGATGAGCAGAAAACCAAGAAGCAGCGCGTAAAAATACCTGCGCCAGAACGGTCGCTCCAGCTGACCATCCTGCTCTCCGTTCCTAGTCATCGTCGCGTTCGGCCTCGTGACGGTTGTACGCTCTGACGATGCTTTGCACCAGCCGGTGCCGTACGACGTCCTTGTCGGTGAGATGACAGAACGCGATCCCGCTGATGCCCTCCAGGATCCGTTGGGCCTGGAGCAGACCGGACTGCTCTCGGCTCACCAGGTCTATCTGCGTGACGTCCCCCGTGATCACAGCGCGCGAGTTCACCCCGAGGCGGGTCAGGAACATCTTCATCTGGGCACGCGTGGTGTTCTGGGCCTCGTCGAGGATCACGAACGCGGAATTGAGCGTGCGCCCGCGCATGAAGGCCAGCGGCACGACCTCGATGACTCCCATCTCCAGGTGATGGCGAATGCGCTCTGCCGGTAGCATGTCGTTGAGCGCGTCGTACACGGGCCGCAGGTACGGGTCCACCTTGGCACGAATATCACCGGGGAGAAAGCCCAGCGACTCGCCCGCCTCTACGGCGGGCCGGACCAGCACGATACGATCGACGGTGTGACGTTTGAGTTCGCCCAGGGCAGCTGCTACGGCGAGATACGTCTTGCCGGTGCCCGCCGGGCCAATGACGAAGGCGATGTCGTACTTCGCCATGGCTTCGAGATAGCGCCCCTGCCCCACGGTCTTGGCGCGAATCGAACCGTGCCTGGGCGTAACGAGCAGCGGCTTGTCGGGCATCTCGGTGCCGGGGCCTTCGCCATTGTCCTTGATCATGTCGATGGCGTACTGGAGGTACTGCTGAGAGATGGATCCCTCTACTTCGACCCGCTCCATCAGGTCGGTAAAGAGACGGGAGACCTTCTGAACATCTTCCTGCTTGCCGCGGACGGTTACCTCGTCGCCCCGCGCAATGATCTCTACGGGAAACTGGCTCTCCACCACGCGAAGGTGATGGTCATGCTGGCCGAATATGAGGCGCGGGTCCGATCCGGAAAGGGAAAGCTTCGCTTCGAAAACGCCGGCGTCGTCGCTCGTAGTCGTTTGCTCCGGTTGTGCCCGATTCCGGTACCCTGAATCAGAGCTTCATCACCTATTCCGAGCAGTCCCCGGTGGCGTTGGCGGTGTTGGGCCACCACGGAATAACCGCGGTGTTCCCTGGTCGGCACACCTTGCCACCATCCCTGTGTCCTCGCCGGAACCGGCAACAAACTTCTGACTCAGGACACCAGGTCAAGAAGCCCGGGACGGTATCAAAACTATAGACCGTGAGGCTCAGTCCGCCAATGACTTATGGCGCAACCACGTCTCCGGGCTATTTATCGGCAGGGGCACTCCGGACCACCAGCCCCAGTTCGGCCAGCTGCTCGGGATCGAGCGTGGCTGGCGCGCCGTCCATAAGCGATTGTGCCTGAGCCGTTTTGGGAAAGGCTATGACGTCACGGATGGAGTCGGCGCCGCACAGGAGAGCGATGATCCGATCCAGGCCCAGAGCGATACCACCATGGGGCGGTGCACCGTACTCCAGAGCTTCGAGCAGAAAACCGAACATCTTCTCAGCACGGGAATCGCTGATACCGAGGATGTTGAGCACTTTCTGCTGCAGCTCCCTGCGATTGATGCGGATGCCGCCTGAAGCCAACTCCGATCCGTTGAGCACCAGATCGTACTGGTTGGCGCGGATCCGGCTCCAGGGATGATCCGGGTGACCGGCGGGGGTGCTGCTCTCGAAACCCTCGTCGATCAAGTGCTCATCGGCGGCAAAGGGTGATGAGACGATGTTGTGCATCGCATCGTAACCGTTGCGATCGGGACTGTACTCCAGGAGCGGGAAATCTCTTACCCAGAGGAAGTTCCACAGTGAGCGGTCGATCAGGCTGCGGCTGTGGCCGAGGTGCAGGCGCAGCGTGCCGAGCGCCGGCAGTGCGATCCGGTCGAGATCGGCCACCAGAAGTACCAGGTCGCCTTCGTTGCAGCTGCCGGTCTCCCAGAGCCGGTCGAACTCGCCAGCCTGAAGGAACTTGGCTGCCGGGCCCCGCACGCCGTCATGGCCCCGCGCCAGCCACACCAGTCCGCGAGCGCCGGCACCCTGGGCGATCTCCGTCAGGCCGTCCAACTCCTTGCGCGACAGAGAAGCCCCTCCCGGCAGCGTGAGTCCCCGAACCGAGCCACCGTCCTGTAGCGCCCCGGAAAAGGCCCTGAACTCCGTCTGTGCGAACACGTCACTTACGTCGTACAGCTCGAGTCCGAAACGCGTGTCGGGTTTGTCTATGCCGTAACGGGCCATGACCTCTTCATAGCTCAGTTGCGGAAACGGAGGCGAGAGCGTTATGCCAGCGGCATCGGCGAACGCGTGGGTCATCATCCGCTCGATCGTATCGAACACATCCTCCTGTGTAATGAAGGAAAGTTCGACGTCGATCTGCGTGTGCTCGGGCTGGCGATCGGCACGCAGGTCTTCGTCGCGAAGGCAGCGCGCGATCTGGAAGTACCGGTCAAACCCCGACACCATGAGAATCTGCTTGAGCAACTGTGGCGACTGCGGCAGTGCATAGAACCGGCCGCGATTCACCCGGCTCGGCACCACGTAGTCGCGCGCGCCTTCCGGGGTGCTGCGAATAAGCAAGGGCGTCTCGATTTCGAGGAAACCAGCCCGGTCAAACCAGTCACGGACCGACTTGACGAACCTGTGACGGAGTTCAATACGCTTGCGCTGTTTCGCTCGACGGAGGTCGAGATACCGATATCGCAGCCGCAGTTCCTCGCTGGCAGCGGTATCTTCCTCGATTTCGAACGGCGGAGTCCGTGATGGGTTGAGAATGGCGAACTCGGTCACGTTGACCTCGATCTCTCCGGTCGGCAGATCGGCGTTGTGCGTGCCTTCGGGCCGCGGTTCCACCCGGCCGCGGGTGGCGATGACCCACTCGGCGCGGATCTTCCCCGCGATGTCCATCTGCTCGGCGGACAAGAGCTCCGGCCGAAACACAACCTGGCTGATCCCATAACGATCGCGCAGGTCGAGGAACAGAATTCCGCCCAGATCGCGCCAGCGGTGGACCCAGCCGTTGAGTACCGTCATGCTGGACGCGTCACGGCTACGCAACTCGCCGCATGTGTGCGTCCGCTTCCAGAGTGCAAAGTCTACTGCCATACGCTTACCGTGCTGTCCTGTGCTGGGCCTGCTGGGCCCTCTGCGGAGAGGTGCTCGTGCCCCGAGTCTGTAGTTTGTTGACTGTTTCGCTCCGTGGTCATGTCTGCGACACGCGAGAGTGCGCCTCGTCCGGGGTTACGGTCTCCTGGGAACCGGCATGGAGATCGCGCAGCGTGACCTGTCCCTGTGACCACTCATCGGGACCCACCACGACCGCGAACCGGGCACCCTGCCGTGCCGCTTCCTTGAGTTGTGCTTTGAGGCTGCGATCCAGATAGTCGATCTCCACACGCAGGCCGCTGTGCCGCCAGCGCTGAGCCAGTTCGGCCGCCGCACCCCGGGTCTCGGGAAAGCCCGCCACGAACGCATCGAGCGTAGGGTCCTGGGCGACCGAACCGGCGGCCAGGAGGAATCTCTCTACGCCCGCGGCCCAGCCAACACCCGGCAGATCGGGCCCACCCAGGGCCGCGACCAGGCCGTCGTACCGTCCGCCGCCCACGATCGAATTTTGAGCCCCGAGTTTGCCGCTTTCCAGTTCAAAGGCGGTACGCCGATAGTAGTCCAGGCCGCGCACAATTCGGCCGTCCAGTACGTAGTCAACTCCAAAGCGATCGAGCGCGGATCGAACCCCATCCAGGTGCTCCCGGCAAGGATCGCAGAGGTAGTCGATCACCAGCGGGGCGTCGGCTGTAGCTGCCCGGCAGGCGGCTTCCTTGCAATCGAGGACACGCATGGGATTGGATCCCACGCGACGCCGGCATGGGTCGCAGAGTTTCGCCTGCACCCGCTGCAGGTAAGAAACCAGCCGCTCACGATAGGCGGGTCGGCAGTTCCCGTCGCCGATGGAACTGAGACGGAGTACTAGGTTTTGCAGTTGGAGCTTGCCGGCGATGAACATAGCCAGGGCGATCTGCTCCGCATCGACGGTCGGACCGGCGATGCCGATGGCCTCCACGCCGAACTGCCAGAACTGGCGATACCGGCCCTTCTGCGGCCGCTCGGCGCGAAACATGGGACCCCAGTACCAGAGCTTAGAATAGGGCCGTTGCTTATCGAGACGGGCCTCGATGTACGCCCGGACGACACCGGCCGTGCCTTCGGGGCGCAGGGCCAGCCGCCGTCCGCCACGGTCCTCGAACACGTACATCTCCTTCTGCACGATATCCGTGTCCGCGCCCACGCCCCGCGCGAAGAGCTCCGCCGACTCCATGTGAGGAGTCTCGACGCGACCGTACGCGTACGCACGCATCGCGTGCGCGACGATCCGGCGCAGCCGATCCCAGGTGCGCGCATCTTCCGGGAAAATGTCGTACGTACCGGGTACGGCCTTTAATGTTTCCATGGCTGAGAGGTTATCCTAGCCGCGATATCGAGGTCGCGCAACTAGATAGAGGCCGCGGGGTATTTGCGGATCAGTCGTGCCTGGACATGGCGGCCAGAGTCCGACCCCGCCGGCGCTCCAGTCGGTAGAGAAACAACTGGGCAGCGACCAGGCCGGCGCCGTCGGCGACCAGATCGCCCACCTCAAAGAAACGGCCCGCTACGGTGATCTGGTGCCACTCGTCCGTGAAGGCGTACAAAACACCCAGCGCCACGGCCCAGACATGGGCATGCCGTACCAGTCGCTGCGGCCGGGTCAGTGCCACGTAAATCAGAACGGAGAACACCGCATAGGCTCCGAAGTGGGCCAGTTTGTCTTCGAACCCCCAGCCCAGATCCACGAGCGGCAGCTGCGACCGCGACGACAACCAGAATAGCAGCCCGGCGTACAGCAGGGCGGGCAGGCGATAGATCAGGGACGCCAGATGCACGGGGCCAGTCTAGCGAGTGCCGTGCGTTGCCACAAAAGAAAAAACGGGAGGCTTGCGCCTCCCGCTGCGTTTCGCGACGGAACGCCTACATGAACGGCGTCAGCGCCGAAGCGGCTTTGGGTTTGCGCCGGGCGGTTTTGCGTCTCGGCTTGGCCTTCCGCGTGGTCGACTTCCGGCTCGTGGCCTTCCTGGCCGTTTTGCGCCGGGTCGTCTTGCGTGCAGCCTTCTTGGCGGTTTTGCGCCGCTTGGTGGTGCGCTTCTTCGCCGTGCGCTTCTTGGTCGTGCGCCTCTTGGCCGTGCGCTTCTTGGTCGTACGCCTCTTGGCCGTGCGCTTCTTGGTCGTGCGCCTCTTGGCCGTGCGCTTCTTGGTCGTGCGCCTCTTGGCCGTGCGCTTCTTGGTCGTACGCCTCTTGGCCGTGCGCTTCTTGGTGGTGCGCCGCTTGTCCGTGCGCTTCTTGGCCGTGCGCTTCTTCGTGGTGCGCTTCTTTGCCGCTTTCTTGCGGGTGCGCTTCTTGGCTACTGCCATGGTTGGTGCTCCTCCCCCAGTGGGTTACGGGTTGTCTAGGTTCTGTGAACGCTCTGAACTTCCAGTTCGCTGCGACCGAAATCGAGAATCATCCCCACGGGAAGCCGGGAGACTTTGAGGTACTTGCGCACCTTGGCCTCGTCCATTTCCCCGATTTCCGCATCCGCCTTGAGGATGACGACCACGCGGTCGTCGACCACGAATTGCAGCCGGTAGCTACCGGCCACGGACCCCTTGTAATTGAGGGTAATCTCCCGATCGCTCTCGTAGGACACGCTGCGGAGATCGAATTCGACGGCCAGGGCCGTGCAGTAGGCCTCTTCCTCGAACCCAAGACCCATGTTCTTGTGGACTTCGAGAGCGGATTCGACTACGAGGTTCTGCAAGTCCTTGAGGGACAGAACGCTCGCTTGAGTACCGTCACTTGTTTGTTGCACTTCCATTCTACGTCTCTTTGCGTGAACGTTGTAACGCAAGCAGCATGCCAAAAATAGCAGGTGTACGCTTCGGTTCACTTCGGCGTAAACCATTATGAATAAAGGGAAACATGATCTGAGCCAGAATCGGTACACACACGTCTATGCCACACGATCGTTGCATCATAAGCGCTATTCCTTTGAAATGCAGATGAATAGCTACAAAGTGCGCAGTGCCACGGATATGTGTCAGGAAACAGATTTGTTGCACTGTCTGTCGAAAAAAATCGCATGAATCCCGCTCACACAGAACCGGGCGGACTTGGGGCCAATACTTGCACAAAAGCGGTGCGAAGCCAAAGCCACCGTCTCCAACAAAAAAGCGGGAGGCCGTCGCCCCCCGCCAGGTCCCCCTCTCTGCTGAGCAGAGAGCGTACGCCGCTATTTCCTCTTGCGACGCTTGGTCGTGCGCTTCTTCGCAGTCCGCTTCTTCGCAGTCCGCTTCTTCGCAGTGCGTTTCTTGGTCGTGCGACGCTTGGCCGTGCGCTTCTTCGCCGTCCGCTTCTTGGTCGTGCGGCGCTTGGCCGTGCGCTTCTTCGCAGTCCGTTTCTTCGCCGTCCGCTTCTTGGTCGTGCGACGCTTGGCCGTGCGCTTCTTAGTGGTGCGCCTCTTGGCGGTCCGCTTCTTGGCCGTGCGCTTCTTAGTGGTGCGCTTCTTAGCCGCTTTCTTTCGGGTGCGCTTCTTGGCTACTGCCATGGTCTACGTTACCTCCTCCCCCTGGGGGGTTACGGGTTGGCTTCGCTGGTTGAGACTAAAGCCGTCCGATTCGCTTGAGCTTGCGTATGAGCCGCTGCAGCTCGAAGCGGTGCATGCCGGCGGCCAGGGCCGCCTGTGAGACATTGTACCTGTGCCGCTCGAGCAGGCGGGCCACGAACGCGCGGTCCACTTCAGAGAGTGCCTCCACACGCCTACGCTTGAGCTCGGGATAGGATTCCGCCGCGGCAACGGGAGCGGGACGGGCCTCGCCCTCCTTGAGAATGACCTCGGGCAACTCAGCCGGCGTGACCCACTCTCCACGGGCCAGGATCACGGCCCGTGCGATGACATTCTCGAGCTCGCGGATATTGCCCGGGAAGGGGTAGCGCGTCAGGACGGCGAGGGCTTCGGGGGAGACACCGTTGATCTTCTTGCCCTGGCGCTTCGCCGACTTGATCACGAAACTGCCCGCCAGAGGCGCAATGTCACTCCGGCGGCGGCGAAGAGGTGGTACCTTGAGATTGATGACGTTGATGCGATAGTAAAGGTCTTCGCGAAAGATACCCTCGCCTACCAGCGAAATCAGTTCTCGGTTGGTGGCCGAGATGATGCGCACGTCGGCGTGGCGGGTGACTGTCGACCCCAGGCGCTCGAATTCGTGCGCCTGCAGAAAGCGCAGCAGTTTGACCTGGAGAAGTGGCCGCATCTCACCGATTTCGTCGAGAAAGATCGTCCCGCCGTCGGCGGCCTCGAACTTGCCGATCTTGCGCTTGTCGGCACCGGTGAACGCACCCTTTTCGTAGCCGAACAACTCCGACTCCAGGAGGTTTTCCGGAATCGCGGCACAGTTGATCGGCATGAACGGGGATTCGCCACGCGGGCTGTTGAGATGGATTGCACGGGCGAGCAGTTCCTTGCCCGTGCCGGACTCGCCCTCGATGAGAACGGCGGCGTCGGTCTGGGCCACCTCCGCGGCGGTCTTGAGCAGCGTGGTCATCTCCGGCGAATTGCCCAGAATCTCGTCGAATTGAAACTGCCCCTTGAGGTCTTCCAGCAACTTGGCCCGCGATGCCTTGAGCTGCATGTACCGCCGGTTTCGCTCCACGGCCAGGGCGAGCCGCTCTGCGATCTGACCCAGGAGGCGCCGGTGGTCCTCCTCAAAGCCGGCGTCCTGACCATGCATGGTCAGGAGAACGCAGCCGAGCGGCCGGTCGTGGGCCAGCAGGGGCACCGCGTATATAGAGAGGCGATCGCCCTTCTCCTCCCCGTCTATCTACCCCACTACGTGAACAGGAGTTCGGGCCCCTCCGCCGCTGTCAATGGTCTTGCGGAGGATCCCGTCGTCGGGCGCCGGAAATCGCCTCTTGGAGGGGTCCTTGCCCATAGAGAACTTGATCTGCCCCTCTTCGTCAATGAGCGCCAGCAGGATGCGCTCGGTATCGAAGAGCGCCAGCAGGCCATCGATGACGCCTTCTACCAGCAGGTGCAGGTCACGCTCTGCGTCGATGATCGTAGAGAGTTCGTAGAGCGTTCGAAACGTGTCGCGCTCGGCGACCAGTTCGGTGACGTGCAACTCCATTCGTTCCTGGTCACGCGCCAGCCGCGTACCGAAGTCACCGATGATCGTCTCGAGCGACCCGAGGCGATCATCCACGCTGGCGTCGGGATCGGACTTGCGCGATCCGTTGCCGTTGCGTGCGCCGTTGGACTCCGCCAGCGACTCGAACAGCGGATACAGCTCGCGGCGAGCGAGACGTTCAAGCGACGCTTTCCAATCGGATCGACGTGTTGATCTCGACTCGCGCTTTGGCATCGTGGAAATTTTATGTGTTACACGGCTCGCAGTCAAGGATGCGCAATCATTTTTTTGAATTTTTTTTGAGCGGCCCTTGTGTGCAAAACACGTTCTTCGATGCAATGGAACACTTCACGTTCATCCGATCGGGGTCGATCGAGTAACGCATACCGAAAACGAATTTGTCTGCACAGGTGAGCGTACCGACATCACGACGAGTACGTCGGCCCGTTGCGGTCACAACAAACCGGTCAGTCCGTTGCGTACGTGCCCCCGTAGCGCCTGCAACCACGCGGCACAAAACCGCTTGACGATACGGAGTCGGTTCGTTTATTGGATCGCAGCCAGTCAACGAACACGAGAGAAACTACGTCCGATGATCCAGCTTCTGAACCCCAACCGCTTCCACACCACGTCCGCCGCGAAGGCGCATGACGAGGTGGGCGGACGTATGCCCGT
>JAUVRN010000118.1 GCA_030597645.1 Candidatus Zixiibacteriota bacterium | reverse complement strand
CGGACCGCACCGACGGTACGGATCCCGATTCCATCCTGTTCGGCGCGGTCGAGTTCGGCAGCAATTATCTCGTCCCCGGATCGGGAATCGTCATCGAGTACCCGCTGGTCACATCCCCGTACGTGGGCGACGTCCGGATCGACTCGATTACCTTCCCGCCGAGCAACATCCTGTCCCTGACCGATCCCAACGCGGTGGAGTGGTTCCCCGTCTTCAACGCCACTCCCGTGTTTCCCGTCGTGCTCCGGGTTCCCAACGACGGCCCTGCGTGCGGCGGCCCATCCGACATCGACTCGCCGTTCGGCCTGCCCCTGGCGGCCACCATCACGGGCAGCGATACCGAAGGCGATCCGCTCACATTCAATCAGGTGTCGGGCCCCGGCAGCACGACACCTTCCGGCGACTGGAGCTGGACGCCCGACTGCGCGGACGTCGGCACGTACGAGGTGTGTGTCACGGTCTCCGACCCCAACCACCTCGACTGGGACACCTGCTGCTTCATGGTCGATGTCACCCAGGATCCACCCACGGTGAATTGCGTCGACCAGGTGGTCCACTACGCCGATACGCTCAACTTCTTCATCGACGGTGACGACGATGGCTGTCCGCAGCCGCTGGTCTACACCCTGACCGCCGGCCCGGGCTCGGTAAATCCCGCCACAGGCGAGTACACCTGGGCGCCCGGCTGCGGCACCAAGGGCCTCCCCTTCGTGGACGTGCGAGTCTGGGACGGACCGGCCCCCGCGCTGTGTACCTTCCGCGTCACCGTCACCACCACTCCGCCGCAGATCACCTGCCCGCCCAACTTCTCTTCGGGCATCGGGGACACCGTGGACTTCGTCATCCCCGCGTCCGACCCCGACGGTGATTCGATCGTCTTTACCTTGCTCGATTTTCAGAAGCTCTCCGGCCCCACGCCGGGGGGGCCGAATTTCGCACCTTCACTGGGCGTGGATGGTCATTTCGTGTGGCCCACCACCGACGTCAACGATGACGATTTCGGCGTGTGGGAGGTGTCGCTCAGGGTAGACGAACCGTGTGATTCGGCGTTCTGTACGTTCCAGATCGACGTGACACCCAATCGCCCGCCGGTCTGCCTCGCACCCTCCGATAAGGAGTTGCACTGGGAGAGAGGTACCGCTTCGGGCCAATTCATCTTCTTCGATCCGGACGGCGACTCGATCACCTTTGGCCAGATTTCCGGACCGGGCTCGATGGATGCCAACGGTCTCTGGACGTGGGTCGGTTTCGGGTGCGACGATCGAGGCACCTACGAGATCTGCGCCGTGGTGGCCGACTCGGCATTTCCCGGCGGTGACACCTGCTGTTTCATGCTGACGATCCTTCAGAGCGCACCGCTGTTGCAGTGCCACGACGATTCGGTGCATGCCGGCGCCGGGCCACTGCAGATCCAGATCCTGGCACCGGACGACGGCTGCCCGGGCAACCCGGTGCGGTTTCATATGGTCTCGGGTCCCGGGATCATAGACTCGGTGACGGGGCTGTACACCCTGGTCCTCAACACACCCGGTTTCGGATGCACGGATCTCGGAGACTATGACGTCACGGTCGAGGCCACCGACGGCGATCTGTCCGACACGTGCTCGTTCGTGGCCAGCGTGTACAACAACCCACCGACCTTCACCTGTACGTTGCCGGACGAGACGCTGGAGCATCCGACCAACAAGGTGTTCGTGCACGAGACCAATCCGACCGATCCGGATGGTGATGATCTGACCTCGCTCTTCCTGCGCAGCCAGGTCAAGCTCTCCGGCCCACCGGGTGGACCCAACAACCCGGCGACCCTGAACCCGGACGGGGTCCTCATCTGGCAAACCGATTCCAGCAACAATGCCGACCTGGGCATCTGGCAGTTCATCGTCGAGGCCCGTGACACCTGCTCGATCAATCGCTGTACGCTGCTGGTGGAGGTCCTCCACAACCGTCCACCCGAGTGCTTCTCGGGCGACGTGGCACACCATATCGGTGACACGGCCCAGAACATCATCATCGGCATCGAGCCCGACAAGGACACGCTGAGCGTTACGCAGATCTCCGGACCCGGCTCCATCACGGTAACCAACGACGTCGCCACCTGGAGGTGGCTCACCGACTGCGCCGACACGGGCACGTATGAGATCTGCCTCGCAGTGTCCGACGATGTCCACCCGGACGCCGACACGTGCTGTTTCATGGCGACGATTTTCCAAACGCCGCCTCTGGTGTCCTGCAGCACACAAACGGTGCATTACGGCGAGATTCTCACGTACGACATCCCGTTCGACGACGACGCCTGCCCGCAGGCAGCGACCTGGTCGCTGGTGTCCGGGCCGGGCGCACTCGACGCGGTCACGGGTCAGTACACGTGGACGACCAACTGCGCCGACGTGGGCACACACCCGGTCACGGTGGCCCTGTTTGACGGCACATCGGCTGACACCTGTACGTTCGACGTGGAGGTCACCAATACCCCGCCGTTCGTCACCTGCCCGGACGACCTCTTCGGACTGAAAGTCGGCGTGACCGTCGACCTGGATATCGACTTTGGCGACACCGACGGAGATCCGACCACGATTGCGCTGGTGTCGTTCCAGAAGCTGGGTGGAGCCAACGCCAATCCGCCCAACCACGATCCAACGCTGGACGCCTCCGGGCACTTCAACTGGGTGACCGATTGGAGCAATCTCAACGACGTGGCCACGTGGGAGGTGTCGGTCCGCGTCGACGAGACGTGTGATTCGGCCTTCTGTAGCTTCAGGATCGAGATCCTGCCCAACGAGGCACCGATCTGTACGGCACCCCCGGACATGGACGGCGTCTGCGATGTGCTCAACACGGCGACCTTCGGGGCCTTTGACGAAGAGGACGATCCCGTGACGTTCACGCAGATCGGCGGTCCCGGCATGACCGATCCGGGCAGCGGCACGTGGAGTTGGCTGCCGCCCTGCGACTCGGGTGGTGCCTACGAGGTCTGCGTCACCGTGGGTGACTTCCTGCACCCGGAAGCGGATACCTGCTGCTTCGGACTGTCGGTCTGCGCGGTGTCCGAACCGGGCGACGTCAACGGCGACGGCGACGCCAATGCCGAAGACATACTGCTCCTGGTCAACTTCGTCTTCAAGAGCGGTGACCTGCCGTTCGGCGCCTACACGGCCGACGTCAACTGTGACGGCCTGCCCAACTCGGAAGACATCATCTACCTGGTGAACTACGTATTCAAGGGTGGCCCTGTACCGTGTGACGTGTGTACATCGCCGCTCTTCCCGGGCGTCGGAGGACCGCTGGTCACCTCAGGACGTCCGTAGCAGGCTGCTGAGCAACCGGGCTTTGCCGTGCTCCCAAGGAAAGGTCGCCATTCAGGCGGCCTTTCTGCGTTTTACAGGCCGAAGCTGAGACCGAACATCACACGGACCACGTGGGTGGGCTGGTCGATCGCCTTGTCCGCATCCGCGTACGTGAACGTGCGACGCGGATTGACGTCGTCCCCGTCCGGGCTGTACGACGTGTCGTGGCCGCTGAGTGTGGCGGACGGGTAGTAGTCGTAGCCCGTGGTAATGACCAGGCTCGTCCGGCCCCTCACGGGAAAGTGCCCCTCGAGACCGAAGCCCAGCCCCCAGGAATTCGATCTGACATCGAAGTCCTCGTTACCTCCGACGTACTTGAAGTTGCCCGTGAATTGTGCGTACCGGGGTCCGGCCAGCAGGAACAGCCGCTCCAGATTGAACAGTCCGAACGGATACAGAAAATCCAGGCGACCGTCCCAGACATGGCCCTGTTTCTCCGGGGTCCCATTGGTGGCGTCGTTGATGAAGATGGCCCGTGCCTCCGCTGCGCTCCCCGGCTCCACGCGGGTGTAGCCCACGCCCAGCCGTGCCTGCAGTGGGAATCCCGCGGCGAAGTCGGCGACCGTGAGATTGGCTTGCACGCTCCCGCCGTTGTTGTATCCGATGACCGCGCCGGCATGGAACTGCGTCGCCAATTCGTTGGTGAGGGTCGCCTCCTGGGCGCGGATAGCGGCGGGTGGGACGAGGAGGAGAAGACCAAAGATGAGTAGCCGTTTCATAGCGTAGTCCTTCTGCTGCATGGACCACATCCGTTGATGTGCGAGCTGTCCGACGAGGTGAAGATGCCGGTCCACGTAGATCTACATATATAGAGGTATCGACACTACATAATGCTCAAGCGAGCACCATTACAAGCGTGCAGCACGCGACCGATCTAACCCATTGCCGCCCTGCGAGGTCCATTGGATGGCCTGCGGGTGCGGAGCGTCCCGGGTGATTCGCTACATCCGGATCGTCTGATCGCGGCGGGGGCCGGTGGAGACGATGTGCAGCTTCGCCTCCGCGAGCTCGGAGAGACGCTCGAGGTACTTCTTGCAGTTGGCAGGCAGGTCTGACCACTTCGTCGCACCCACCGTCGATTCGCTCCATCCGGGCCACTCTTCGTATTCCGGTTGGACGCCGTCGAGATTGGCCAGGTCCAGCGGCCCGTGCTGATCGGTGTACTTCGTACAGACCTTCAGCACATCCATGCCGTCCAGGACGTCGAGCTTGGTCACGGCCAGGTGCGTGGTCCCGTTGATGCGACTCGTGTAGCGCAGCAGTACGCCGTCCACCCAGCCGCAGCGACGCGGGCGTCCGGTGGTGGCACCATACTCCTTGCCCTGCGCCCGCAGCTTCTCGCCAATCTCGTCGGTGAGTTCCGTCGGGAACGGTCCGTTGCCGACGCGCGTGCAGTATGCCTTGGTTACACCGATGACGTCTTCCACCGCCCGCGGATCGACGCCGAGCCCGGTGCGAATGCCGCCGCCCGTAGTGGTGGAACTCGTCACGTACGGATCCGTGCCCCCGTCGCTGTCCAACGGGGCTCCCTGCGCACCCTCGAACAGGATCCTGCTCTTGCGGGCGATCTCTTCGTGCAGAAACTCCGACGGGTTCACCACGTAGGGTCGAATCTTCTCGGCGTACTCCTGCAGTTCGTCTGCCAGCACATCAGCGGTGGGCAGCTGCACGTCGGGCAGCGTCATGATCTGGTCGCGGTGCGCGTCGAGACCCATCTGCAGCCTGGTGATAAGCTTGTCTCGATGGTACAGGTCACCCACACGCACGCCCCGTCGCGTGATCTTGTCGGCATACGCGAACCCGATACCGCGCAGTGTGGTGCCGATCCTGTGCGGGCCCCGGGCACGCTCGTCGGCCTGCTCCACCAGCTTGTGGTAGGGCAGCACCAGGTGTGCCGAGACCGATATGAACAGCCGGTCCTGCCACTGAATGCCCTTCTTGAGCAGCTCCGACAGCTCGCGGAAGAGCCCCGGCAGATCGATGACCACGCCTCCGCCGATGAGGTTGCGGACGTCGGGGCGCAGCACGCCGGTGGGAACCAGGTGCAGGATGAATTGGCAGTCGCCAAACTCCACCGTGTGCCCGGCATTGGCGCCGCCCTGACACCGTACCGCCAGGTCCACTTGATCCGACAGTAGATCCACGATCTTGCCCTTGCCCTCGTCACCCCATTGCAAACCGACAATTGCAGTACTAGACATGTGACATCGCCTCGCGAGTGCGTGTGAGCACCCAGGTCCAGAGTTCTTTTGTTCCGCGGCCATCCACGGCGGAGAACGGCAGCAGGGCCGTCCCGTCTACGTCGAGCGTTTGAGCGATCATCTGCCGCTGTCGAACCCCGGCCCCGCGCGAAATCTTGTCCGCCTTGGTGAGTACGATTTGAATCGGTATCCCCAACTGCTGCAGGTATTCCGACACGCGCAGGTCCAGCGCCATCGGTGCGTGACGCATGTCGATCAGCTGTACGACGCCGGCCAGACGCTCGTTCCCCTCGAGAAACTGTCCGATCAACGCGGAAAACTTCTGTCGCTCGGTCTTGGAGCGCTTGGCGTAGCCGTACCCCGGCAGATCGACCATGTAGAAGCGGTCGTCCACGGTGTAGAAATTGATGCTCCGGGTCTTGCCCGGTGTTCGGGAAATCTTGGCCAGTCGGTGATCGAAGAGACGATTCAACAACGAGGACTTCCCCACATTGGATCGACCGGCGAAGGCCACCTGAGGTCTCGGATCCTCTGGAAACTGCTTCGCCAGGTGTGCGGCGCGGTCCCAGGCCACGGCATGACGACCCATCCGTTACTCCCCGCCGGTTCCGGCACAGACGTCCCCCGAGTGTCCTGTATTGCTCACTGGTGATTCTAGTAAATCAGGCGGACTTCTTGGACTTGGACGTGGCCTGCTCGGCCTCGACGGCCTTGAGCGTCAGCACCGGTTCGTCGGTGCCGTTGACCACGCCTTCGACGATGCGACAGGCTGCCACGTCCTCACGGGCCGGCAGCTTGTACATGATGTCGAGCATTGACTTCTCGAGGATGGAACGCAGCGACCGCGCACCCACCTTGCGCTCCAGTGCCAGCTCCACGATGCGATCCAGCGCCGCATCGTCGAACTCGAGTGCCACCCCCTCCAGCGCGAACATCTTCTGGTACTGCCTGATCAGCGCGTTCCTGGGCTTGAGCAGAATGTCCTTCATGGCCTCGCGCGACAGATCGCCCAGCGCCGAAACGACTG
>JAUVRN010000033.1 GCA_030597645.1 Candidatus Zixiibacteriota bacterium | reverse complement strand
GAACGCAAACCGGCTCCGCGCCCGGTCGGCCTGGTCCAGTGAGTCGGGAAAGTGGATCCAGCGCAGCGCCGCTCCCGTGGCGGGCAGATGCAGTCTCTCGCACCAGTCGGGCGGCAGCGGGTCCTCGACCTGGTCCGGCAACCCGGATTCGGTCAGCGGCTGGATGAGCCGCCGCAGCAATCGCGATTCGACGCGAGCGCTGGACATCTCGGCCGTGCCGGGATAGACGGGCACGATGCGCCCGCGATCCGGCCCCAGGGGTGCGTCCTCGGAATCGAGTATCTCGAATTCAGGGTGCACCATCTGCAGCTCGAGATACACCAGCGGAGTGCCGGTGCAGGCGATGTACGTCCCCTTCTTGAGGACGGATGCAAAGCGCCGGGGCTGGTGGAAAAAGACCAGCTGCAGGTGGCCGTGGCCGTCGTCCAGGGTCGCTTCGAAGCGGGACCGCTTGCCGCGCAGCATTCCGGACGCGCGGATGTGACCGATGACCGTCGCCTCCCGGCCCGCCTCGAGCTGCGTGACCGGTGTGACGGCAGACCGATCGACGTAGCGGCGAGGGAAGTACAGCAGCAGGTCGCGCACCGTATCGAGCCCGGCGACAGACAGCGCTTCCGCGCGCCGGGGACCGACACCCCTGAGAAACTGCAGGGGTGTATCGAGTTTCAACTCCATCCGTCGCCCAAGGTAGCGGGCCGAACGGTGTGGGCAATGCCCTCTCGCAGGGTGCCAGGCCAGTGGCCTGACTCAGGGATTCATGACCCATTCCGCCGGGCCCCAGTGGCGCCTGCGGTGCCGGGCCTCCTCGACATACCTGTGGAGCCCTACTCAGGGTGCGTCGATGCAGACCTCGCAGGGCCGGATTCCATCGGCGAACAGGTATCTGGCCAGCAGGATCACGTCGGCCAGGGTCAGCGAGTCCGAGCAGTTGGTGTCCGCAAGATCGGTCCGGGAGGCCGGCAGTTCGGCATCGCGGAGCATGTGGTTTACCAGTCGGATCACGTCCACCAGACCGATGTCGCCATCGTTATCGACGTCGCCGGCCAGTCGGGTATCACAGCCGGGCACCAGGCTCAGGATGGTCAGGATGCCGTTCATGTTGGAGGCATAGATTTGTCCATTGGCCGTGTGCGGGTAGACGCCCCAGCAACCGGCGAAACCGGGTGATTCGCTGCTCGGGAACGTGTCGAATCGGGCGATCTCCGAGGGATGAGCCGGATCGTCGAATCCCAGCACGACCACACCGGAGGTGTAATGAGAAATGTATATCAGGCCATCTTCGATGTGCACGTTGTGTGCGAGGCGCGACTCGGCCAGGAATTCGCCCGCGACACGGATACTGTCGAAGTTGCGGACATCCCAGATTTTCACGGTTTTGCCGGTCGTCTCTTCGGTCGTCACGCAGTAGCGGCCATCGGGCGACGTCCAGATGTTGTGCAGAAATCCACCCGCAGGCACGCTCACGCGCACCAGCATCTGGGGGCGGGTCTTGTCGCGGACGTCCCAGATGGACCACGAGGGTGTAAACCCCTCGGCGAGGTACGCGCGATCGCCTTCCACGTACAGGTCGTGGATCCCGGAAGGCGCCGAACCGAACGAGCCGACATAGGTCGGACTCTCCGGTGATGACAGATCCATGACGTGTACCGACTGGGCGTTGGATGCGCCCTCGATGTACGCGAAACCGGTA
Organism: Candidatus Zixiibacteriota bacterium; assembly: GCA_030597645.1. Taxonomy (GTDB): domain Bacteria; phylum Zixibacteria; class MSB-5A5; order JAUVRN01; family JAUVRN01; genus JAUVRN01. The sequence goes on along the minus strand of JAUVRN010000033.1, from coordinate 8,614 downwards.
ACGGTATCGATGGAGAGGTTGTGTGACGTAAAGGCACTCCCCCCGTTGATGGATACCGCACCGACATAGCGCACGCTGTCCGGCAGCGGGTGGAGATCGGCGATGCCGAGACCGGAACGCGAACCGCTCTGCTCGGATACAGAGTAGAGGTAGTGTCCGTAAGACTTGATATCCCGCCACGAGGCCGAGTTGCCCCGCGGACCGGGAATGGTGTCGATGATGCGTATCTCCGGGTCGGTCTGTACGGCCACGATGCCCTCGCGGGTGCCCATAAAAGCATACTCGCGGCCGTCCGGTGCCGTCCATCCCCAGCAGTCCGAACCCTGGCTGGCCGTAACCTGGAGGCTGACCTCGGGTGCCAGGCGAGGCGAATCGGCGTCACACGCATTGCCGTACCCGTCCCCGTCGATGTCTCCCTGCAGCGGATTGAAAACCGCCTCGCAGTTGTCGCAGCCGTCCCCGACGCCGTCGGAGTCCATGTCCGCCTGTGCGGGGTTGGATAACTCCGGGCAGTTGTCGCAGGCGTCTCCAGGGCCGTCGCCGTCTCCGTCGGCCTGGGTCACGTTCCACGCACCGGGGCAGTTGTCCTCATCGCATGTGTTGAACGGAAAGCCCGGGTCACCGAAGCCGTCGTCGTCGGTGTCCGTGCAGTCGTCCTGGCAGTCGGGTGTGCCGTCACCGTCGGCGTCCGCCAGGTCGTCATAGCCCGGGCAGGTGTCGCACCCGTCCGGGATGCCGTCGCCATCACGGTCTGCCCGATCGTCGAATCCCGGGCAGATGTCGCAGAAGTCCGGCGCCAGGTCGCCGTCGGTGTCGATGCGGTCGTCGAACCCCGGGCAGATATCGGCGCAGTCGACGGTGCCGTCGCCATCGGTGTCGATGGCACAGCTTCCGACCAGCATCGGTCTTACCACCGAGAGATCGGACCGGATGAGCATGGGCGTATGCACGTTTTCACCGTCCTCCACCGGCGGAAGTTCAGCCCATTCGATCTGGATGGTTCGGTCGCTGCCGGACGCCGACATGAACAGCTCGACGGCTGCAAGCCCCCCGGTTGCCGGTGCCAGGCCCATGTCCTTTTGAAATGACACGGCACCAATCATCACTTCGCCCGCGGGTCGATTGAGACGCGCCGTACGCACCTCGAACGGACCGAGACGTCCGTCGAGGGACACGTCCCCGATAAATGCGGGCGCTCCGTCCACCAGGATACGCAGTGGCAGCGACATGGCGATGAGGCTGTCCACATTCTGGAGTTGGAGCTGGATCGTGAACAGATCCTCGCCGGCTGGGAACACCTCATCGTAGATTAACGCATGACCGCTGTCGATCGCGGCAACCAGCGGTGGCTGGGCGGGCGGACAGGTTAGTGCCGGGGACCCGCTGACCTGATACCACACCAGGAAACCGATATCGCGCATCGTATGGTGTGCGTAGGTGTCCACGTCCGCGGGACCCACCGGTGGCGGACCGTTTTCGAAGAGGTAGGTGAATAGATAGAACATGTCGACGGACTGGACCTGTCCGTCACCATCGGCGTCGCCACAGATCTGGGCCCGCGTCGGAGTGTGACTCACCGCGGCGCAGAGAGTCAGGACCAGTGCGAGCCACCGGAAGGGTCGCCAGGGAGTCCGGCAGGTTGTCAGCGTCAAAGTCGGTCCTTTCACCGGGTGGTGTTCTGGTGTCCTGAGTCACTAGTATCGCGGGGAACTCTGCTAGATATAATAAACTTCTGCAGTTAGAAATGGTTTCAAAACCCGCCCCTGGTTGCAAATGGCTGCATGCTCCGCCCGGCTGCGTCCTCGGGCGAGGGGGCGCTCTACGGCCCTCGTGGGGCCACCTCCGGTCTCTTCTACGGCCCTCGTGGGGTTCACCCTCCGGTCTCTTCGGGACACGGGATCCAGCAGACCCCGGCTCTCTCTAAGCCCGTGGCCTCCTTTGGTCGATAACTATTCAGAGCCCATGAAGTTCATACATTTTTCGGGTCTTCGCCTCGGCGCGACCCATCCGGATTGGGCCGAGCAGGGAGAGCGGATTCGATCACGCCAGCGTGAACTGTTGGTGGAGCTGTTCGAGTGCGCCCGCCGTGATGGCGCCGCAGCGCTCCTCTGTACGGGCGATCTGTTCGACTCGAGCAACGTCTCTCTGGTGGAGTCCCAGGCCGTGCAGCGCGCTTGCAGCAGCTACCCGGATGTCTCGCTGGTGCTCCTGCCGGGCGGGCGCGATCCCTGGGCGCCGTACTGTGCGTATCGCCATCTCGGCTCGGCAGGCCTGTCCAACCTCATCGTCATTCCGCCGGACGAAGACGATCCCGTCGAAGTGGCCGACGGACTCTGGATATACGGACTGCCCGTCGATGCCGGCGTGGAGACCGCGCCGTCGATAGGCCGTCTCGAGAGGCGCAACCAAATGGGACGGCATGTGGCCGCGGTGTACGGATCGCAGGGCCGCCTGCAGCCGGGTCCCGAAGAGGGCATGCTGATGGTGACGCCGGAAGTGGCGGGGCATGCGTTTGATTATCTCGCCCTCGCCGACGGCAGCTCGGCGGAGAAGGTGTCGGCCGGTGCGCACCCGACCTGTTATGCGGCTCCGCTCGTGGCACCCGACCGTGGTGAACCGCTGCATGGCGGAGCCTGGCTCGTCAACCTCACCGGTGATCAGGCACAGATGGAACCCTGTACCACCGGAACCCTTCGGCGATCCAAGATCGAAATCGACACCCGCGGACTCGTGGACAACCAGGCGATCGCACAGGCCATTCGACGTGAGGCCGATCCGTCGGCTCTGTCGGATGTGGTGCTGACCGGACCCCGGCCGGCCAGCCGACCCGTGCTGGAGCCGGTCGTTCGTTCCCTGTGCGCTACGGCGACCCTGGCGATGCGCATCACCGATCGTACCGACGTAGCACCGCCCGAAGGGAACCACACGTCGTCCGCACTCCAGAGTGCTCTCTGGGAGGCGTACACCCACGCATCCGACGATGAACGGCGCGAGTACCTGGACGCGCTCGCACTGCTGGCCGCAGGTGTTGCACAGTCGGACCGCTGGAAGGAGGCTCCGTGGGCGCACTCGTGATCGAGAGTATTGCGCTGACGGATCGTGGCGGATCCGATTCGTTCAATCTTCGGGCCGGGGGCGGCCTTTCGTTGTATGAAGGACCGCATCACCAGGTACTGCCGCTGCTCTGCCATGTCTTTGCCCGCGGTGTGGCTCCGGAACTCACCGCGGCCCGCGTCGACTTCTTGCTGGACGGAGCCGCGTACACGTGGCAGGGTGACTTTGGTCTGGGTACCTGTGAGCTGGTCAATCGCACGGCGAGCAAACGCATCGTCGGACGTGATCAGGTCGAGTCTCTGCTGTCGCTGTCTCTCGGGATCGACACCCGCCTGCGCACAGCTTCTTTCGAGACTCCGGAGCCGGAACCGCCCGGCGACGAATCCGCGGGCAGCACGTCTTCGGTCCCACCGTCCGCCGCCGCGCTGGAAACCGAACTGGCACGGTTCGAGGAACATCTGCAGTCGGCCGTCGGTACGCACGATACAGCCATAGCTCTCTACACCGAACTGTTCCCGCTGGTGGAGGCTCTGGAAGAAGCCGATTCCAGCTTGCGGCTTCGGATACGTCAACTCGAACGGCACCACGAGGCCGAGCGTGTACTGGGAGATTACCGCCTCGCCGAGAGCGCCATCCAGGAACGGATCGACGCCTTACGCAAGGCGAAGCAGCTCGAGAAAGAGGTCGCCCGCGACCAGGAAGAGCGCAAAGACCTCAAGCTCATCGATTCCGAACTGGTCTCTCGTGCCGGGTCGCTCGAAGAGGCCGTGGCCGTGGCACGCGCCGCATACGTGGCCGCAGAGAAGAGTCGCAAGGAGGCCGAACGCAGGTTCCGAGACCTGCGACCCGGAAAGTGGTGGGTGCTCGTTGCCGGTTCCATCCCCTTCGTGGCGGCTCCCTTCATCCTGGCCGAGTTGCTACCCTTTGCGGAGTACTTCTGGGGCGCCGGGGCCGTGGGCGTGTTGTCGCTCTTTCTCGCCACCTGGATTACCGCCCAGAGGCGCAACCAGCGCCGCGTGGTCGAAAAGGTGCGCGGGGATAATTCAGCCCGCCGCAACGATCTCCAACTGGCGGAACTGGCCTACACGCAGGTACTGCGACCGCACGGGGCCCGCGACGTAGCCCATCTGCGCGAACGCGAGGAGATTCAGCACAAAGAACAGGAAGAGTTCCTGGCGCGTGTGGAAGAGCTGGCACGTCTCCGTGAGATGTCGGGAAGCAGTGACATACTAAATATGCGCGACGCGCGCCAATCCAGCGACCTTGCCGAACTCGAACAGCGCTGCCGCGAAGTGGCCCCGTACCGGATGACCGACGTGGATCGTGCGGCGGCGGAAAAGATGGTCGAGGACCTGGAGTCGGAGGCGCTCTACCAGAAAGAGGCGGCGACCGAACTCCAGCGCCAGTGTACCCAGCTTTCCACGGGCTGGTCCAACCTTCCGGTGTTGACCGAGCAGGTAGCCGCGCTGCGGCGACGGCTGGCGGAATGGCGTCGCTGGGAAAAGGCGTTTCGTCGCATCCGGGACGTGATGGACAAACTGCCCGACATACCCGATCTCGCGGCGCCGGGTCCGGAGGCAGGGGCGGCCGGCTATCTCCGTCAGATCACCGCGGGTCGCTGGACGAAGCTCCAGTACGATCCCATCGAAAACGAGTTCAAGATCTTCGATCACGAAGCGAGTATGTGGATACGCGCCGATCGCGACAACCCGGCCGTGCGGTCTACGGTCGATCTCGCGTATCGGCTCTGCATGCTGGGGGATTCCGCTCTGGCTGCCACGCTGCCCATCTGGCTGGAAGAGCCGTTTGCGGAGTTGCCGGACGCCATGGCCGAGGCGACAGCCAGTCTGCTGACCGAAGCCGCACAGACACGCCAGGTAGTGATGCTCTGCCGCCAGCGGCCCACCGTGCGCTGGCCCGAAGGTGCGGGCCTGAACGGCTGAGCAGACCCGCCCATCATCTGCTTCATTCGCCACGTTGGATATTTGCACGACAAGAAAAAGGGCGGCCTGAGCCGGCCCCCCTTGGCTACGGACGGTCTGACGTCGTGGCGAGCGGGCGCCCGCGGCTCACTCGTCGAATCCGGCCAGCAGCGCGTGCATGATCGCCTTCTGCGCGTGCAGGCGGTTCTCGGCCTCGTCGAAGACGCGGGATTGAGGACCGTCCATGACCGCATCGGTGATCTCTTCACCACGGTTGGCCGGCAGGCAGTGCAGTACGATGGCGTCCTGAGCGGCTGCCGCGAGCAGCTCTTCGTTGATCTGGAATGCGGCGAGGCGCCGGCGGTTTTCTTCTGCTCTGTCCTTTTGACCCATGCTTGCCCACACGTCGGTGTAGAGCACGTCCGCCCCGTCCGCGGCCGCCAAAGGCTCGCGGACCACTTCGACCCGGCCGATGGCATGCGTGCGCGCGTGATCGAGAATCTCCGGATCCGGATCATTCTCCGCGACCGTACCGATACGCAGCGTGATGTCGTAGCGTTCGGCGGCCTTCAGCCACGAGTGCGCCACGTTGTTGCCGTCCCCCAGGTAGGAGATCGTCAGGCCGTCGATGTGCCCCTTGTGTTCGTACACGGTGAGCAGGTCCGCGATGATCTGGCACGGGTGATACGAATTGGTGAGGCCGTTGACCACGGGTACGGTAGCGGCGGCCGCAAGCTCCTCGACCTCCGAGTGCTCAAAAGTCCGGATCATGATCAGGCGCACAAAACGTGACAGCACCTGCGCGATGTCGTATACCGACTCGCGTTTGCCCAGGCCGATCTCCTGATCGGTGATATACATCGGATGGCCGCCGAGTTCGTGTACGCCGACATCGAAGCTCGCGCGCGTCCGGAGGCTGGGCTTCTTGAACACGAGCGCCGCGGAACCGCCACCGAAGGGCCGCAGGCCGGATCGATTGCGCTTCATCCGCACGGCCAGGTCAAACAGCGAATCCAGTTCGGAACGCGTAAAGTCGGTAACGGTCAGAAAGTCGCGCTTGGACACGTGCATTACCTCAATATCAGCAGGTCGGGTATGGCCTGGTACATGAATTCAAAGCGAATGGTCTTCTTGCCGTCGAGCTCGCCGATATACGCGATACGCATCTTGCCGTAGTGCTGGTCGGGTGTGCGGTATACGTACACGTGACCGACCTGCGGGTCGATGATCTCGGTTTGCCCGTGCTCGACAGGGACGTAGCTCGTGATCGCATCGAACTCGTCATACGCGCCGGCGTCCCAGAATCGTGTCTCGTGGAGTAAAGGGTCGATGCGGGACGGCGCGATCAGGTGAATCTGCCCGTCCTTCATGAAAAAGGCGACGTCACAGCCGTCTTCGTCGGTGTTGACGTGTCGCCCGGTGGAGAAATCGAAACCGTCGTAGTCGCCGGAGAAGATCGGCTGCAGTATGACCTCTCCGCCCGGCCGGCAGATCGCTTCGACCAGGTCGGTGGGCACACCCATGCGACCGTCGGTTCCTACCGCTCGCACGAAGCAGGTGTAGGGCACGCCATTGGGCAACGGATCGGCGCGGAACGATTCGCGGGTTGGATCACCGTCGGTATCGCCCGCATAGGGCATGCTGTTGATGGGCTGGGCGTCACCGGTCGATCCGGTTTCCACTATGTACACGTTGTAGCCGGAGAACAATTGCCCCGGCGCGCGCTCCACGCGCCAGTGCACTGTGAGCGAACGATCACCGGGGACCGCGCGGACCTCGTACACGCGGGGAAGAGATCCCGCCGTGTCGGCGTCGGGTGTGGAGGCTGCGCAGCCGGAGAGAACCAGCGCGGCCAGCAGGACGGCGAGAGCAAGTCGGTTCAAAACGGCCGGGAATATATCCGGGAGTCCAAAACGGCGCAAGCCTAACAGGGCACTAACGGCGGGGCGCGGGACGCTCGATACGCAGGAACTTGATCGTGTCGGCCTGGCCCCGGCGGCGGATGGGCGTGGCCGACAGCAGGACCACCAGGTCACCCGGTCGGGCCTGCTTTTCAGACAGCAGCAGGCGACGAATCTCGGACAGCGCGCTGTCGTAGCTGCGCCCCGGCATGAGCAGCCAGGGCGTAACGCCACGATACAGGCAGAGGCGCCTCAGTGTACGCGGCGATGACGCCAGGCCCAGAATGGGGATCTGCGGTCTGCACATGGAGAGCATGCGCGCCGTGCGCCCTGACTCGGTGTGGCACACGAGGCACCGAGCACCCAGGTGCCCTGCGGCGCGGACGGCGGCCATGGCCGCGGTCTGTACCAGGGCGTCCGGCGATGTCCGCCCCTCCTCCAGCGTCGCGTCCGGAGTGATCACGCATTCCGCCTTGACGGCGACCCGATGCATGGTGCGCACGGCCTCCACCGGGTACGCCCCGACCGCCGTTTCCCCGGAGAGCATGATCGCGTCGGCGCCATCGAACACGGCATTGGCCACATCCGAGACCTCCGCCCGTGTGGGGGAAGGTTGCTCGATCATCGACTCGAGCATTTGCGTGGCCACGATCGCCGGCTTGAACTGGCGCTGCGCTTCCATCAGGATGCGTCGTTGCGTGGCCGGAACATCTTCGACCGACAGTTCGACGCCGAGGTCTCCGCGCGCCACCATCACCCCGTCACTGGCGGCGATGATGGCCGGCAGATCGTCGAGGGCTTCCGGCTTTTCGATCTTGGCGATGACCGGCAGGTCACTCCCCTCTGACCTGAGCAGGCGTCGGAGAGCGAGAATGTCACGCGAGTGGCGGACGAACGACAGGGCCAGATAGTCGAGATCCAGGTGTACCGAGAGCCGGGCCAGTTCGCGGTCACGACGCGTAAGCGCCGGCAGCTTGAGCCGGGTGTCGGGGAGATTCAGTCCGCGCGTGGCCCCCACCCGGCCACCCACGTCGACGTGACAGAGGACATAGTCCCGCGTGATGTCCAGAGCACGCAGCCGCACGCGTCCGTCATCGATCAGCAAGCGATCGCCGGGCTTCACGTCCCGGACGAGTGCGCGCAGATCTACGCCCAGCCGATCGACGGTCGTGGGAATCCGCCGTGTATACAGGCGTACTTCCTGACCGCGTCGCAGCAAAACCGGGCCCGACTCGACCGGTCCGGTTCGGAGTTTGGGTCCGGGCAGGTCTCCCATGATCGCGACGGGCCGCCCGGCGCGCCCGGCGGCGTCTCGGATCGCGCGCACGAGTGCGCGCACATCCTGCTCCGACGTGTGACTGAAGTTGATTCGGGCCACGCTCATTCCCGCGGCCACGAGTCGGCGGATCATGGCAGGTTGCCGGGTCCGGGGTCCCAGCGTGGCCACGATCGACGTTCGGCGAAAGTTCTGGTCTGCGCGCGACATGAGCTTAAGAGACGGTATGCACCAAAGGTGGCTGCCGGGCAAAAAAAAATGAGGGTTGGTCTCTGGGGTAGGATAGAGGGGGCTAGGAACTATCCTGGGGAATCCAGAGTGCAACCCTCAAGCTTGCTCTCGCATTAGATACGAAGGTTTCGCCGGAATGCAACACCTTACTGGCAACAAAAACGGAACATTTTGTATTTTTTTTGATAACTGGTTGTGATTCAAAGGGTAAGAAATGGCGCTCAGGAGAG